>WHUB01000140.1 GCA_009377395.1 Actinophytocola sp.
ATTCTCCTTCAGGACTGACACAACAGCCCTGCCAGGAATCCTGACGCGCGACACGGCCGACTCCACGCCATCGACCACGGCTTCCCCTGCGGCTTGCGCTCCGTCGGCAACCGCTTCCGCACCGTCGGCCGCGAAACCGGCGACCTCATCGCCCCACTCATCGACCGCGTAGCTCACACCAGCTCCGATGATGGCACCCGCGACGACGCCGGCTGGACCGCCGATGACACCACCAACGGCCGCGCCTGCGGCGAGACCGGATACACCAGAGACGATCGCTTTCGTGGGGTCTATCTCCATTGGCGATGTCCAATCCGGTGTCCGCTGCCGTAATCACTATGCCGGCGACCGGAATCTTGCCGAGCACGGCTTTGCCCACTCGCGCTGCGGTTGAGCCGCCTTTGAAGAAGTAATCCTCGACGTTCCTGACCAAGCCCGTCTTCGCCCAATCTGGGAGCTTGTCAACCAGCTGTGCGGGCGCGGTCTTGAGCGCCTCGTCGAGCAGGTAACTCTGCCTGCTCGCGAACTGCGCGTTGAGCCGGGCCGCCGTAGCGAACGCCGCATCATCGACCGAATTTCTCATCGCTACCTGAAGTGCTCGTTCGGCGTGACGTCCGTACGACGCTGCCAGAGTGCGGAACTTGCTGGTCCGCTTGATCGCCTCGGCGGCAAGGCCGCTCGACACGTCCGCGATGGTGAACGGGGCCTTCTGAAGCTGATCGGTGCTGAACTTGGCGAGGTGATGCAGCGCAGCGCTCTGCGTGCCGCGCGCATCGCTGACAATCCGCGATGCCTCGTTGTACGCGCTGACCTTGGCGTTGTACGCGTCGACCGCGGCTTGCGCCGAGGTATGCGCCGACTGCTGTTCCGGCGTGGCCGAGCCGTCGGTCGGCAATGGTTGGGGCGTGGGCGGAGCTTCGCCGGGTTCGGCGATCTCGGTGTCGGTGACCGCGAGCCCACCGGCCGCCGCGACCTGCCGTGCCTGATCCATCCGGGATTTCACGGTGGCCATGTCGTCGGCGAACACGGACACAACCGTCTTCGCGTCGCCGAGCTGACCTGCGAAGTCGTCGATGCCGCTGCCGGTCGCCGACATCGCGTCGCGGAACGCCGCGCCGGATCCGCCTCCCCACGCCGTCTCCGACTCGCCGCGGACGTTGATCACGGTGCTGCCCGCGCCGTGTACGGCGCCGAAGCTGATGCCGAACCAGTCCGCCAGTGCGCGTAGTCCGTCGATGTCAGCTTTGACCTCGATGTTCAATGGCATGGCAGGTTCACTCCGGCAGCACGCGGTCCATGCTGCCGCGGTTGGTGTCCTCGGTGTTCTGGAAGATGTCTCCGCCGTTGGCGACGGCGTCCCCAGCAGCGCCGAGGCCGGTCACCGCACCGTCCATGGACTGCGTCAGGTGACTCAAAATGGAACCGAGGATTCCCGTGGCATCACCCGCTTCCGGTACCTCTGGCGGGCTCGTGATGTTCTCCAGGTCGGTGCTCGCGTTGCGGAGCTTGGCTGCGAAACCGCTGAGTGCGGTTTGTTCAACGTGGATGTCAGGCATTATTGCGGTCCTTCTGGGCCGCCTCGGCGTAGGCCCGGCGGGATGACGGTGTCGAGCAGTACCCCGTCGGCTCCGCTACGACGTACCAGCTCCGGCACACGTTCCCTGGGCACCGCGATCCACGGCTGCTGCTCGCCGGCACCGGCGACAAGGGTTGGCAGCGAGCTGTAGACCATGACGGCGTGCTCCCCACCATCCGTCTCGCGCATCTCGAGCGTGACTTCGGTTTCGTTCCGGTATGGCTGTGACGCGACGTAGACGACGTCTTCGCTGTCGCCGACCGGCGGCTGCGCTGTGGTCATCTCAGCAATGCTAAGCCGTCACGGTTACCCCGTGGGGTGGATTCGCACGTTCGAACCCGGCTGCTACAGCGGCAACTTGCGGAAGACCTTGCGGGGGACGTGGCGCAGCGCCGACATCACCAAGCGCATCGGCGGCGGTGCCCACACCAACTCCTTGCCCTTGCCCGCCGCGTCGACGGCGATCTCCGCCACCTGCTCGGCGGTCACCGCGAGCGGGGCGGCGTCGAGGCCTTCGGTCATCTTCGTGCGCACGAACCCGGGCCGCACCACCGTCACCCGCACGCCGTGCGGGGCCAGCGCCTCGCCGAGGCCCAAGTAGAAGCCGTCGAACCCGGCCTTGGTCGAGCCGTAGACGAAGTTCGACCTGCGCACCCGCTCGCCCGCCACCGAGGACAGCGCGATCACCGAACCATGCCCCTGCCGCTTGAGCCGGTCGGCCAGCGCGACGCCCGCCGACACCGCCGCCGTGTAGTTCACGGTCGCCAGCTCCACCGCCGTCGCGTGGTCCTGCCACGCCCGCTCCGGGTCACCGAGCAGACCGAACGCCACCACCGCGACGTCGATGTCGCCGCCGGCGAACGCCTGGTCCAGCGCGGCCGGGTGCGACGCGGTGTCGGTGGCGTCGAAGTCCAGCTCGACCACCTCGTTGCCCGCGTCGGAAAGCCGCTTGGCCGCCGCCGTGCGGCGCTCCGACGGACGCGCGGCCAGCACGACCCGCAGCGGCCGCCGGGCGGCATAGCGTTCCGCGATGGCCAGCGCGATATCGGACGTGCCGCCGAGCAGCAGCAGAGACTGTGGGTTGCCAACAGCGTCAATCACACGCCCACCCTATCGGCGCGGCGTGGCAGGCGGAGTCAGCGCCGCCGGATCTGCCAGCGGCCCCGCAGCCGCAGCGCGGAGCCGATGGCGCCGCGTGCCTTGTCCGCCAGCCGGGGGTACTTCCGCGCGGCCCACTTGGCCATCAGCTTCGGCGCCGACGCCTCGTTCCGCTCCTTGGCGATCAGCAGCTCGTTGCGCATCTTGTCCAGCCGGAACAGCACTCCGGCGAGCGCGTCGATGGAGGCGTCGAGTAGTTCGGCGTCGTTGGCGCTGTCGGGGTGGCGGG
>WHUB01000141.1 GCA_009377395.1 Actinophytocola sp.
CGCATGGACTCATCATCGCGGAAGTCGACCTTCAGTCGCTGCGCGATCTGCTCCGGGCTCCATGCCGTTGACCACCGCCGGTCTTGGCGGTGGGGCTTGTTCAGCCCCTTCCACTGCGGCGTAGTCGGCCCCGCGACGATCTCGCCGTCGGGGCGGCGGACGTTGCCGGCGATCCGGTCCTGCACGTACTCGCGCAACCGGTCGTTGTGCACCAGCTTCGCCGTCTTCGGGCGCTTGGCGGCCTGCTGCGCCTTCCACTGCGCCACCACGGCGCGGTAGACCGGCTTGCCGCCCCTGGTCGCCGCATTGCGCCGCAGCTCGCGAGAAACGGTCCCAGGATCGCGACCGATCGTGCGGGCGATCTCGCGCACGCCCTTGTGCTGGGCCTTGAGCAGCGCGATCTCCTCACGCTCGACGAACGACAGATAGCGGCCAGTGGGCTCGTCCAGACTCAGCGGCGACATCCCGCCAGCGTGTCGGAACCATCGAATCCCGACCGGTGCCGACACACCCACCCCGTCGGCGGCCTGAACCGTTGTGATCCCGGATGCGATCAGGCGCCAGAACTCTCGCTGCACAGCGCGTGACGGCTCCGGCCGGCCGGGCGAGCGCATCGGTGCTCGCATCGCCCTGTCAGCAGCCCACTGCCGCCGCGCTCCCTCCGGTGCTTGCGGCAACTGCTTACTCGCTCGTCCCATTGCACACCTCCGTGATCGAGGTGTTGCGACGACAGGTTGAATTCACCTTGGGCTCCCTTATCGCTGTGATGTATCAGTTGCCCGGCCCGCACGTTGCGGGAGCGTAATGCGTAGCCCAGTGTCGTCAGCACCAGCTCGGTCGTGGCGCGGGGGTCGGTGGCCCAGCCGACGACCTTGTTGGCGAACGCATCCCGGATCGAGGCCAGCCACAATATCCCCTCGCCGGTGGGGATCCGGGTCAGATCGGCCACCCAAAGCCGATTCGGCGCGCTGACCTGAAAATCCCGCTCGACCAGATCCGGTGCCGCAGTGTGGTTCGGGTTCTGCCGCGTAGAGCCGTGTTTCCACCCCCGCCGCAGGCGCGCGCCTTGCAGTCCGTGCTCGCGCATGAGCCGCTCGACGCGCTTGCGTCCCACACGCACACCCTGGCGACGCAACTCGAGCCACACCCGCGGGGAGCCGTAGGTTGCGGCGAACTCGTGAACGCTGCGCACCTTCTCGATCTGCTCGAGCAGCACCGCGTCGTCGAGCTCACGGCGGCTCGGGGCGGCCTGCCTGGCTTTCCAGTCGTAGTAGGTCGAACGAGCGATCCCCAAGACCCGGCATACGAGACCGACCGGGAAGTCATGCGCGGCGACGAAGCTCATCACTTCCTCCGGGCCGGGCCGATCTCGCTGGCGAAATAGGCACTGGCAGCCCGCAGGACCTCATTGACCCGCTTGAGTTCGTTGTTCTCTGCCCGCAGGCGCCGGTTCTCCTCCAGGACGTCGGTGCTGGGACGGTCATGCCGCTCACCGGCGTCGGCCTCCGCCTGCCGGATCCAGTTCCGCAGGGCTTCAGGATGCACGTTCAGCTGCTCACCCAGCCGCCGCATCGTCGGCTTCGGGTCCGACTCCCGATACAGCCGCACAGCCCGTTCCCGCAGCTCATCGGGGTACTTCCTCGGTGCTGCCACCACACACTTCCTTCCTGGTCTGACAAGATCAAACCAAGCTCAGAAGTGTCCGGAAAAACGGGGGAACCTCAGAGATCGAGCGGAAGTTGGAGTTGGACACCGGCTACCGTGCGTGGTGGTGGCTGGATCGCGGTTGGTGCGGGACGCAATCCCCGGGTTCCGCGCTTGCCCAAACGTATCCGGCCGGGGACGCGGTAGTGGTCGCGGTGCATGCGGGCGAAGAACAACTGCTGGTGGCGCACCGCGCGCAAGAACGGCTCGGAGACCGCGATCTTGCCGGCGGCCTTTGCGTCGGCCAATGCCTGCAGCCGGCACAAACGGCAGTAGCCTTCCTTGGTCGCGACCACACGGCGGCAGGCGGCGCATTGGCCTGCAGGGTGCAGGGTGCAGGGTGCAGGGTGCGGAAGGTATAGCAGGATCGGCAACAGCGACCGGGCAGTACACCCCAGGCGAAACACTCCGCGCAGCTCGCGGCCGGCTTATTCGGTGAAATGCCGCCCATCACACCGGGGGTAGGGAGCGCCCGTCCCTGCGTTTGGGGACCACGGTCGTCCCGGACGACGCCACCACCGAGTCCCGCTGATCCTGGGTGGGGCGGGTGACCTTGTCGGGTTCGGGAATGAGCAGCTCGCCGACTTCGCAACCCAAGGCGACGCAGATGATGTTCAGGTCCTCGAGCTTGACGCTGGCCGGGTTGCCTGACCACAGCCCGGACATCTTGCCCGCGCTGATGACCAAGCCATGCTCGGCGAGCATGCGCTGCAGTTCGCTGGCCTTCCAGATGCCGCGGTTGGCGGCGGCCAGCCGCAGGTTCCACTTCATGACAACAGTCCTTCCAGCCGCTGCGCGGCGCGTTGCTGGCCCGCGATCCAGGCGTCTTCGACGTGGGTGCGGTGGACGTGGATGTAGTGCATCGTGGTGGCGACCCAGACATGCCCGAGGGCCTGCTGGATCGCGATCAGGTCCATGCCGCCCAGATAGAGCTGGCTAGCGCAGAAATGCCGCAGCACGTGCGGGGTGAGCGTGCCCTCCCAGGACGGGAGGTACTCGACGGCGGCCTGGGCCAGCGACCGGCGGAACACATCGGCGGTCGCCCGGCCGCTGGAGCCGTCAGCGCACTTGCGCTCCGACGGGAACAACGGGGCGCCAGGCCGGGTATGGTCGGCATCGAACTGGCCCCAGACGTCCTCGATGAACCAGCGCAGGTTGCGGTCCGCGCCGTTGATCAGAGGCACCAGCCGCGGTTTCGGGCCGCGTCGACGTGAGCCCT
>WHUB01000142.1:0-494 GCA_009377395.1 Actinophytocola sp.
AGTGGATCTTCAAGATCGTTGCGGGTGAAAGCGGCTTACACGCGTGAGGCTGGCATTCGATCACCCTGCACCCCGCAGCCTCACAGTCGTGATCACGCCGACCCCCGGCAGGTGGCCCGCCCGGCGGATACCGGTGCTTGGTGACTCGGCACTCATGCGGTTCGTCGGTCCTGTGATCGATCCGTGGCTTGCCGTCGCAACGATCACGACACCGCGCGAGCTCGGCGTAGAACCTCTCCAGGGTTCGCGCTGTCACGCTCGCCGATGTCGCGCTGCCCAGCGCCGGTTTGATGTATAGGCGGATGTAGGTCTCGTTGGTCTCACGTGTGGACTCGTCGACGTCGTGCGTGGGAAGCCATTCGTCGAGAGCAGGGCCGAGTGTTGCTCAGGTCTTCGCACCCTTGTTCCCATCGACTTGGGCAAGCAGCCGAGTCAAGATCCGCTCGGCTTCCCTCTCATCGTTAGTCGACTCGCGGAGGTAGAGCCTCTTACCG
>WHUB01000142.1:504-2884 GCA_009377395.1 Actinophytocola sp.
CCTTGCAAAAGCAGCGCTCTACCAATTGAGCTACGGCCCCTCGCCGCGAGCGATGCTCGCGCGTGGTTCAGTTCTGGCCTGCGGCACCCTGGGTGCTGGTCCGCTCGGGAGCCGAGCCGTTGGTGCTCGCCGAACCAAGCGGACCGTCGGACGGCGCGGTCGCCTCACGCCAGAGGTCCGCCTCCGACTTCGCGTCCTTGTTCCGCTTGAGCACGAAGAGCACGCCTGCGATGCCAGCCAGCACCAGCAGCTTCTTCATGACCGCTTCGCCTCCTCCGCACGACGTCGAACGTGCCCGATGCTACCGCCCGACGCTCACGGCGCCGCGCGCGCCCCGGCCGAGGTCATGCTTCACGTGAAACACGCGGCCCGCCAGTCGAGGGAACGGACTGGCCCGAGTTCCGTTTCCAGTCAAGCGGCCTTGCAGGGAGATCAGCTCCGACCGACGCGTTCAGGCGAACCGCAGTTGCTGGCCGATGCCGAGTCGTTTCCCCTTCTCCAGCAGCGTATGGCCGAGCGCGATGTCCGACAGCGACAGCCCACGGTGCCAGAAAAGGTTGGTCTCCGTCGGTGACTCACGGCCGGGCTTGGCGCCCGCCACGATCTCGCCCAGCTCACCGTGCAAGGTGTCCTCGGTGAGCGCGCCGGAATCGACGTGCGGCCGCAGCGCACCGAGCTTGCCCGACTTGCACTGCCCCCAGTCGTCGACGACGACCTTGTCCATCGGGTCGGTCAGCGACAGCTCGACCGCGCTCATCGTGCCGTACGGAACCACGAGCGCCCCCGTCTTGATCCACGATGTCTTGAGCATCGGCGCCGGTGCGGTCAGGCGGGACGCCTCGACCACGATGTCGGCGTCGCGCACGCAGCTCTCCCAGTCGGCGGTGACCGTCACCGGCTTACCCAGGTCCTGCTCCAACTGCTCGGCGAACGCGGCCCGGCTCTCCGGCCGTCGCGAGTGCACCCTGATCTCGGTGAAGTCGAACAGCCGGTTCAACAGCCGCACGTTCCAGTACGCGGTGCCCCGGGCGCCGATGTGGCCGAGGACCTTGCTGGCGGGGTCGGCCAGGTGACGGGCGCCCAGCGCGGTCACCGCGCCGGTGCGCATCGAGGTGAGCGCGGTCGCGTCGATGACCGCGACCGGCATGCCGGTGCGCGGATCGAACAGGTTCAGCAGCGCCATCTCCGACGGAAGGTTCTGCAGGTAGTTGGGAACGTAATCCCCGACGACCTTGACCCCGGCGAGGTTCAGCGGGCCGATATAGCCGCGCAGCACGTTGAAATGGCCCTCGAAGGCGGGAGGCGGATTCCAGTGATCGTCGCAACACCGGAGTGTTGCGAGGGTTGCGATGGTGGGTCGACGTCCCGGGGTGGGGCCGCAGGCGGAGAAGCGGGAGGCGTTCGCTCGTCTGATCGCGCGGGGTGTGAGCAACGCGGAGGCTTGCCGGATCGTTGGGATCAACCGGCGCACCGGTAAGCGGTGGCGACACGGCCGCGAAGTCCGCAGCAGCAGCGGTCGGGTGTTGCACTATGCGCCGGTGATCACGAAACGGAAGCGGGAGGTCTCGCCGCGGTATTTGTCCGAAGAGGAGCGGGTGCGGATCGGCGACCTGCGGCGGGCGGGGTTGGGGGTGCGCGATATTGCCCGGCAGCTGGGCCGCGATCCGGGCACGATCAGCCGCGAGCTGCGCCGCAACGCCGACAAGCAGAGTCGGTACCGGCCGTTTGCCGCGCAGCGGCTGGCCGCCGAGCGGCGGGCGCGGCCGGGGCGTGGCAAGCTCGTGGGCGACCCGCCGTTGCGGGTGTTTGTCGCCGACCGGCTGGGTAAGCGGTGGAGTCCGGAGCAGATCGCCCAGGCGCTGCGCGAGGCGTTCCCCGGCCGGCCCGAACGGCATGTGGTGCACGAAACGATCTATCAGGCGGTGTATCGCCCCGAGCTGGGCGGGCTGCACCGCGAGCTGCCGCGCGCGCTGCGCACCGGCCGGTGCCGCCGCAAACCACATCGCCGTAGTGATCAGCGCCGGGCCGGGTCGCTGACTGGGATGACGATGCTCGACCAGCGGCCGGCCAAAGCCGCCCAGCGCAGCGAGGCCGGGCATTGGGAAGGGGATTTGATCACCGGGGTGAGCAATCGCTCGGCGATCGGCACGCTGGTCGATCGGGCGAGCCGGTTCACGATCTTGCTGCATCTGCCCGGACGGCACACCGCTGAGGAAGTCCGTGATGCGCTCATCGCCGCGTTCGCGCGGCTGCCGGCGAGTTTGCGACGCTCGTTGGCCTGGGATCAGGGTAAGGAGCTGGCGCTGCACGGCGAGATCACCACCGCACTCGGGATGCCGGTGTTCTTCTGTGACAAGGCCAGCCCGTGGCAGCGGCCCAG
>WHUB01000143.1:0-2165 GCA_009377395.1 Actinophytocola sp.
CGATAATTAGTGCAATCATATTCAGATGATTGTGGGGATGTCGGCGAGCATGACGGTAATGACCGTGCAGGCCCCACTGCCACTACTGCCGGCCGAAGCGACGTGTATCGGTGACGCGGTCGGGCTGGTCGAGGACACCGCCGGCGGGCGGGTCTACGTTCACGGCTGGCTGGCCTATACCTGGAACGCCGGCGACGAGGCCGCACGCCGGTTCGCGGCGGTCCAACTGGTGGCGATCGAAGCGGCGCGGCAGTCGGCCGTGGCCGCCGGATTCGGCACCGACCCGTCCACGCTGTGGCGGTGGGCCAAACGCCTCGACGCGGGCGGGGTGAGCGGGCTGGGCTCGGCCACACGCGGGCCGAAAGGCCCCTCGAAACTCACACCCGAACTGGCCGGGCAGATCCGGGCCCGCGTCGATGCCGGCACGGGAGTCTCGCTACGCTCGATCGCCCGCGAGTTCGGGGTCTCGCTGGATACCGTGCGCCGCGCCCTGGCCCAGACCCGCGATCAGCCCGACGAGCAGCGGCCGGACGCCGGCGGTGGAGAGGCGGGACAAGCCGATGCCGCAGCCGATCCGGGCAACGACGCCGGTGTCAGCGAGGACGGACAGGCCGAGCCCGTCAATGATTCCGAGCCCGAAGCCGATGCCGACGTGCCCGCCGGTGACGAAGCCGGCGAGGACCAGGCTGACGCAGCAGCCGACACCGAGGGCGAGGACGGGGACGGGGATCGGTTGCCGGTGCTGGCCGATCCCGCCGATCGCAGCGTGGAGCGGGTGTTGGCCCGGTTCCGGCTCATCCACCACGCTCACCCGGTGTTCACCCCGGCCGCCCGGGTGCCGCTGACTGGACTGTTTCTCGCCCTGCCGGGGCTGGCCGCGACGGGCCTGCTCGCCTGCGCCCGCGATGTTTATACCGGGCTGACGCGGGGCTTTTACGGGCTGGACACCGTGCTGGTCGAGGCGGTGTTCCGGGCACTGGCCGGTGAACCGCGTGCGGAGGGCGCGACCCGCATCGACCCGATCGCGCTCGGACGAGTGCTCGGCCTGGATCGCGCGCCGGAAGTGAAGACCATCCGCTGCAAGTTCGCCCAACTCGCCCGGGCCGGCAACGCGGATGCGTTGATCGCGGGCATGGCCAAGCGGCACCTGCGCGAGGCCGACGAGCACGATCACGACCTGGCGGCGGTGTTCTACGTCGACGGTCACGTGCGCACCTACCACGGCACACGCAAGCTCGCCAAAACCCACGCCCCCCGGCTGCGCTTCCCCGCCCCGGCAACCGTGGAGACGTGGGTAGCCGACGCCGCCGGCGGGCCGGTGCTGGTGGTCATGGCCGAACCCGGCGCCTCCCTCGCCGGTGAGCTACGCCGACTGCTGCCCGAACTGCGCGCCGCGATCGGCGACCAGCGCCGGGTGCTGGTCGGCTTCGACCGCGGCGGCTGGTCCCCGGCACTATTTCGCGACATGCACGAGGCCGGGTTCGATGTGCTGACCTGGCGCAAAGCCCCGGTCGACGACGTGCCCGACACCGCGTTCCGCAACCTCTCGTTCACCGACGAGGCAGGCCGCACCCACATCTGGAACACCGCCGAGACCATCGTCGAGTTGCCCGTCGATGACAAGGGAAACACGTTCACCATGCGCCAGATCAGCCGCCGCGACGGCGGGCCCGGGTCGGCCCACATCCTGACCACCCGCCCCCGGCGGCAACTCTCCACCAGACAGGTCAACTACCGGATGGGCAACCGGTGGCGGATCGAAAACCTGTTCCGCTACGGGCGGGCCCACTACGACCTGGACTCGATCGACAACTACACGGTCCGCGCGGACGATCCCGCCCGCTCGGTACCCAACCCGGCCAAGAAAACCGCGCACAACGCGGTCACGGCCGCGCGGGCACGCTACGACCGGGCCCGCGCCGGCGCCGAACGGGCCCTGCTCGAGCTACGTTCGCCCGCACCGGGCGAGGAACGGGTCATCACGAACGCGGAGCATGATGCCGCCACCGCCGGGCTGCGTGCCGCCGAGGCCGACCTCGACGCCGCCCACGCTGCCCACCGGCAGATACCGACCCGGCGGCCGCTATCCGAGGTCAATCCGGGCCAGCAGGTCCTCGAGACCGAGACCAAACTGCTCACCCACGCGGTGAAGATGGCCGCGTTCA
>WHUB01000143.1:2175-2802 GCA_009377395.1 Actinophytocola sp.
GGACATCCCGGGGTGGCTCAACCTGCGCGTGCACACCGGCTACGCCCGCGCCGACGACGAAGCGCACGGGCTGATCCGCCAAGTACTCACCCACACCGGTGATATCGACCCCGACCCGGCCGCCGGCACGCTCACGATCACACTCGACCCACTACCCACCGGACGCGCCACCCGCGCGGTCGCCGAACTCTGCGACCACCTCACCGCCACCGGCACCCGTTACCCCGGCACCGACCTCGTCCTGCGCTATCGGATCAAGCCTGAGCGCCGCTGAGCACAGCACAGATTTTCGTTCTATGTCCAGAGGCCTGTGGCTGCCAGGGCTGCGGCGGGAGGCACTGAGCTGGCAGCCCGACGACGTCATCGAGGTCGACGGCGCGCTGCAGCGGCGCTTCTACCGGGTCGCCGGCCAGCTGGTGAGCCGGCACGAGGTGATCGCGCGCGACGTCCGCAGGATCGCCCGCATGGACACCGCGACCGCGCCGGGCTGACCGTACAGGGCGCTAGTCCAGCACGCGCATAACCAGGCCGTTGCGCGGCTTCGGCCCGAACGACGTGGACTTGCGTGGCATCCGGTCGTGCGCGGCCGCGACGGCGAAGACCTCGTCCACCGTGGGAGGGTTCAGC
>WHUB01000144.1 GCA_009377395.1 Actinophytocola sp.
ACCCGGTCCGACGGTAGAGCGCGAGCGCGTCGCCGGCGTTCGGGTGGGTGAGTAGCCACGCTCCCGGCCGTCGCCGTCCACCTGCCCGTCCCGCCGCCTGGTCGAGCACCGACGCAAGCAGCCGACCACCCAGGCCGAGCCCTCGTGCCGCGGGCGAGACCGCAAGCTCCACAATCGCCAGCGCGCCCGGGAGGTGCCGCTCGACGAGCGGGCGGTCGAGAAAGGGTACGACGGCCTCGCTCGTCGGTGCGTAGGCGTCGGCGCCGGGTGCCGTCATGCCGTAGGCGAAGCCGGCGAGTTCGGTACCTCGAAAGCCGAGCGTCGCCACGAGTTCGTACCTCCGTGCGTCCGCCTCCAGCCGAACGGCGAACCGGGCGACCTCGGCCGGCCCCTCGGACCACGGCGGCGCGCCGAAGGCGGCTCGCAATGTCAAGGCGGACTACGTCACGGCCTGGTGGAACGTGGCCAACTGGGCCGACGTGGCGGCGAGGTTCGAGGCCGCCCGTACCATCCGCGTCGGCTAGGCTGCGGCTAGCCCCAAGGCCGTGTAGTTAGGGGGTTGGTGGTGGTTGTCAAGGTGTCGGGTGGTGCCAGGATGTCGATGCCCACGGTGGCTTTGTAGCTGGTGCGGTCGATGCCAGGGCCGCGGGCCTGGTATTTGGAGATGGCGCGTTTGACGATGCGGGGGCTGACTCGTAGCCGGCGGTCGGGCAGCAGGTGGGCCAGGACGTGGCGGCCGATGGTGCCGGCCAGGTCGATGACGGTGTCGGCGATGATGCTTGCTGCCTGGATGATCTGGTTGCGGGCGGCTTGCCAAGCGATGGTGAAGCTGGCCCGGTCGGGGTCGGTGCCGAGCCGGGTGCTGGTGGCGTCGGCCATGGCGGTGCGTAGTAGCTGGTAGGTGACCAGCAGGGCATAGACCTCTTGGTCCACGCTGGCCGGGGTGCGGGCGCGCAGGACCCGGCCGTCCAGGATGGTGGATTTCAGCTCCAGGTAGGCGGTCTCGATCTCCCAGCGTTCGTGGTAGAGCCGGACCAGGCTGCCGGCCGGGTAACGGTGGTGGTCACACAAGGTGGTGATCAGGCGGTAGGTGCCGGTGCGCCGGCCCGCCGTGGTGGTGATGATGATCTGGGCGTCGATGACCCGCACCGGCACGCCGCCAAAACGCGACAGGTACGAGCCGTCGTGGTAGCAGCGCAAGGCGGGGAGCTTGGGGGCGCCCCGGCCGGTGCGCACCCGGATCAGGAACTCCGCCTGGGTAGCGGCGATCTGGGCGGCCAGGGGGCCGGCGGCGAAGTTGCGGTCGCCCAGCAGGACCATGCCCGCCCGCAGGCTGCGCAGCAGGCTGGCGGCGTAGGCGGTCTCCCCGCGGGTGACGGGGCCGAACACCGCGTCGATCAGGGTGCGGGTGCCGCAGGCCACCAGCGCCAGCACCCGGACCTGCGGGTAGCCGGTGCCGCCGTGGTTGCCGCCGCCTTTGGTGAACCGGGCCAGGTTCGCCGCGCTGTCCGGCACGCTCATGATAGTCCCGTCGACCGCGCACACCAGCAGCCCGCGCCACCACACGCCCCGGCCACGCGGCACAGCGGCCGGGCCGCGCAGCAGATCAAACAGCCACCGCAGCGGTGCCACACCAACCCGGCGGCGTGCCTGCGCCAGCGCACCCGCACTCGGGGCCGCCACCGGGACGCCTGCCAGGCCCTCAGTCAGCTTGCGCCACACGCCCGGATACCCCAGTTCCGGGAACAGGCACGCGGCCAGCAGCAGATACACCACCACCCGCGACGGCAGGTCCCGCACCCGCCGCTGCACCGTCCTGGTTTGCGCTAACGCCTCATCGACCATCTCAAACGGCACAAGCTGGGTGAGTTCACCCAGGTGACCGGGCGCGAACCGGCCTGCGGCCACCGTGACAACGCGCGTAATGACAGACTGGATGCCCAACGGAGTCCCTCGCCAGACAGCGATCTTGGTCGACGCAGTTCTAGCAGGGACTCCGTTGCCTGTCTCAGCCGGCTTGACGGCCGCATCCGAATCTTTAACTACACGGCCTTGTGGCTAGCCGCCCTGTCCGGGCTGGCCGCCTCCACGGGCTTCAACGTCGGCCACCTCTCCCACGCCGGCCT
Source organism: Actinophytocola sp. (assembly GCA_009377395.1). GTDB lineage: Bacteria > Actinomycetota > Actinomycetes > Mycobacteriales > Pseudonocardiaceae > Haloechinothrix_A. The sequence goes on from WHUB01000144.1 coordinate 2,127, forward strand.
GCCCGGCCAACTGACTGCCGCCGTTCCACCGTTGGCCGCGTTCGGTGGCCTGTTCGTCGGTCTCCAGGTGCTCAAGCACATCAGCGGACCAGCCGTTCGCTCAACTCGCCGCGCTGACCCCGCATTCAAAGACGTGGCCAGCGAGGCTGGCGCGCAGGAAAGCGGTCGGATCTCATATGGCGCTCATACGGACGGACCGGCTCCCTCACTGGTCTCATACGAGTTCTCGCCTTCATACGACACGCAAACGGGCCGAGAACTTGGCCTCATACAACCGTCGTCGAACGGCTCTCATACGAACCGGCGGCCCGCCGACGGAGACGCGGCACGCCATACGAAACGAGAATCATCCGGCCGTGCGTTGCAGCGGAAGGCGTGGCAATGGGCGCTGGCGAACTGCGCTCCCAACGGTGACCTGCCAGCAGGCAAGGTGATCGCCGAGCGCTTCCACCGGCACGAGCGCTGGGGCCGGCTGGTCAAGAAGGCCGGACTGGAGGGCCGCCTCGACCCCGCGAAGTAAGACCAGCGCAGGTTCGCGCCCTCGGCAGGGTTCCACACAGAT
>WHUB01000145.1 GCA_009377395.1 Actinophytocola sp.
CATTCGCCGGCTCGCGACAGGCGGTATCGGCATAGTCCCGGGCTCGGCATAGATCGACGCAGATCACCCGCCCGTCGACCGACTGCTGGTCGTACAACTCGAGGATGCGCGCCATCTTCGTGGCGAACTCCGGGTCTGTGCTGGCCTTCCAAGTCTTGCTCGCCTGCCAGGAGATGCCAGCTGTCCGCAGGATCGTGCGGACCGACTCCGCGCTGATCGTGACTCTGTGATGCTCAGCCAGGTGCTCGACCAGCTTGGACAGGCTCCAGGTCGTGAACGGTCGACCGAGCCGAGCGGGCGGGGTCTTAGCGGTTCGGCAGATAAGCTCTCGCACCGCGGGGCCGAACTTAGGTGGACGGCCCCCGCTCCATTTTGGGTCCAATGCCGCAAACCCGTGCTCGTTGAACGCGTGGATCACCTCCCGCACGTACTGCGGCGACGCCACAAACATCGCCGCCGCTTCCGAAGCGCTGCGCCCCTGAAAAGACGCCAGCACGATCCCGGCGCGACGTAACCGAATCCGGTCCGTGGTCCTTCGCGTGATCTTGACCAGACGCTCAGCCTCCGCAGGATCCAACGGGCGGACGAACACCTCGGACTTCCGTGCCACCAGCACCACCTCCGCCGAGCAGCCTTCCGGCACAGACGCAGCCGATCAACCCGACACGGATTACAGCATCAACCTTTCCAGGCGAGGCACTAGACTGCGCGGCGTGCGCGTTTATGTGGGAGCCGACCACGCCGGCTTCGAGCTGAAGAAACACCTGGTCAAACACCTCACCGAGCAGGGCCACGACGTCACCGACGTGGGCCCGCACGGCTACGACGCCGCCGACGACTACCCGCCGTACTGCATCGAGGCGGCGCGGCGCGTCGTCGCCGACGAGGGCAGCCTCGGCATCGTCGTCGGCGGCTCCGGCAACGGCGAGCAGATCGCGGCCAACAAGGTCGACGGCGCCCGCGCCGGGCTCGCCTGGAGCGTCGAGACGGCCGAGCTGACCCGCAAGCACAACCACGCGCAGCTCATGGGGATCGGCGCGCGGATGCACACCGTCGAGGAGGCGATCGCGATCGTGGACGCCTTCCTCGCCACGCCCGTCGACCCCGACGAGCGGCACGCCCGCCGCGTCGCGCAGCTCACCGAGTACGAGCGCACCGGAACCCCGCCGCCGCTGCCGGATCACTGACGCGCCGATGCCGGAGGGACACACGCTGCACCGGCTCGCCCGGCTGCACGCCGAGCGGTACGGCGGACACAAGGTCGCTGTGTCCAGCCCGCAGGGCCGGTTCGCCGCGTCGGCAGCGCTGCTCGACGGCACCGTGCTCACCCACGCCGAGGCGCACGGCAAGCACCTGTTCCACCATCACGGCGAGCACGGCGTGGTGCACGTCCACCTCGGCCTCTACGGCGCGTTCACCGAGCAGCAGGCGCCACCGGCCGCGCCGGTCGGGCAGGTGCGGCTGCGCGTCGTCGGTCCGACCCACGCCACCGACCTGCGCGGACCTACCCGTTGCGAGCTGCTCACCGAAGCCGAGATCGACGCCATCACCACCCGGCTCGGGCCCGACCCGCTGCGCGCAGACGCTGACCCGGATCGGGCGTGGCGGCGCATCCGTGCGTCCCGGACGTCGATCGCCGCGCTGCTGATGGACCAGACGGTGCTGGCGGGGATCAGAGTAGAATAAGTGACCCCTCGGCGGGAGGTGCCACGGTGACACTCATTCTGGACATTTACGCACGGGTTTCGCGACTTGGCGATGATCGGCAACGGTCCACGACTGGCCAGGTAGAGGACTGTGAGGCCCGCGTGGGGGAGCGTGGCGCGGAAGTTGGCGAGGTTCACATCGACAGCGGCCGGTCGGCATGGAATCCGCGCGTGCGGCGGCCGGACTGGGAACGGCTTATGACGCGGCTGGAGACCGGCGCGACGGGCGGCGTCGTGGTGTTTGACATGGCGCGCTTCTCGCGGCGGCCGATCGAGGGGGAGCGGCTGATCCTCGCGGCCGAACGGGGGCTGGTCGTACTCGACAGCGAGGGAGAATACGACCTGACGACGGCCAACGGCCGAAAGGCATTCCGCGACCAGCTCAACGCGGCAGCGTACGAGTCTGACCGGCTGTCAACCCGTATCAAGCGCGGCAAGCGCCTCAAGGCACGGCGCGGAGAGTCGAACCACACTCACCGGCCCTTCGGGTTCGAGCCAGACGGCCTGACCGTACGTGAGGAGGAGGCCGCCGTCCTGCGGGAGATGGTTCGGCGGGTGCTCACCGGGGAGAACCAAGACCACATCGTGATCGACCTCAACCAGCGTGGCGTCACTACCTCGACGGGCGGCGAGTGGTCGCGCGAGTCGCTTAAGCAATTGCTGCTACGGCCGCGCAATGCGGGCCGCGTTGATCATCTGGGGGAGGTCGTCGGCGAAATGCCCGGCGAGCCGATCATCGACGTGGACACGTGGGAGCGGTTGACGGCGTTGTTCGCGGCGCGTCGGCGGGGTCGCCCGAACTCCGAGACCTACCTATGCTCTGGCCTCGTGTTCTGCGGGTACTGCCATACCGCGCTCACCGGCCGTCCCCGCAAGTACTTGCGACCGTACCCGGACGGCGAGGTCCGGCG
>WHUB01000146.1 GCA_009377395.1 Actinophytocola sp.
CGGCCTCGGCCTGCTCGTCGTCGTACTCGGCGAACCGGGGCTCCGGCCCGTCGGGCCGCTGACCGGTCAGTCGCAGCCGCGACCCGGCCGGTCGGTTGCGTGCCGCCCCGATGACCCGGTTGGCCAGCGAGACCACCTGCGGTGTCGAGCGGTAGTCCCGTTCCAGCCGCACCACCGTGGCGTCGGGGAACCGCCGGGTGAAGTCGAGCAGCGGCGCCGGGGACGCCCCGCCGAAGGAGTAGATGGTCTGGTTGGCGTCGCCGACGACGGTCAGGTCGTCGCGCTCGCCGAGCCAGGCGTCGAGCAGCCGGTGCTGCAGCGGGGTGACGTCCTGGTACTCGTCGACGACGAAGCAGCGGTAGCGGTCCCGGAACTCGTCGGCGACCGCCCGGTCGTCCTCGATCACGCCGGTGGTGTGCAGCAGCAGGTCGGCGAAGTCGAGCACCTCCTGGTCGTTCTTCAGCGCCTCGTAGGCGCGGTAGACGTCGCGCACTCGCTCGGCGGGCTCGCTGGTGTCGCGGTGAAGCCGCGCTGCCGCCGCCGGGTAGTCGTCGATGCCGATCAGCGACGACTTGGCCCACTCGATCTCGCTGAGCAGGTCGCGCACCACCTCGATCTCGGTGCTCGCGCCGACGCGCTGCGCGGCCCGTCCCGCGAGCCGGAACACGCTCTCGGCGAGCGGCCACGGCCTGCCGCCGATGACCCTCGGCCAGAAGTACTGCAACTGCCGCAGGGCGGCAGCGTGGAAGGTGCGGGCCTGGGCGGCCTCGACGCCGAGCGCACGCAGCCGGGAGCGCATCTCACCGGCGGCGCGGTTGGTGAACGTCACGGCGAGCACCTGACCGGCCGCGACGTGGCCGGTGCGCACCAGGTGTGCGATGCGGTGGGTGATGGTGCGGGTCTTGCCCGTGCCCGCCCCCGCGAGCACGCACACCGGGCCCCTCGGCGCCGATGCGGCCGCCCGCTGTTCCGGGTCGAGCCCGGCGAGAATGTCGGCTGTCGGCGTGTCGGTACCCACGACGGCATCCTCGCAGACACCGCCGACATAGCCGACGCCGCCGCACGTATCCTGGGGACCATGGCGGCACCCCAAGACAGCGAGGCCAAGAAGGCCGCGAAGCAGGCGAAGAGGTCAGCGCGCAAGGCCAAGTTCACTCAGGTCTTCCAGGCGTTCTCGATGCAGCGCAAGGAAGACAAGGCGCTCATCCCGTGGATGCTCGGGGTTTTCCTCGTCACGGCGGGCGTGATCTTCGGCGTCGGCTTCGCGATCGGCCAGCCGTGGCTGACGCTGCCGCTCGGGATCATTGCCGGCGTCCTCGGCGCCATGATCACGTTCGGTCGCCGGGTGCAGCGCACCGTCTACGCCAAGGCCGACGGCCAGCCGGGCGCGGCCGCGTGGGCGCTGGACAATCTGCGCGGCAAGTGGCGGGTCACGCAGACCGTCGCCGCGACGACTCAACTCGACGCCGTGCACCGGGTGCTCGGCGGCCCCGGGGTCATCCTCGTCGCCGAGGGCGCGCCGCACCGCATCAAGGGCCTGCTCGCACAGGAGAAGAAGCGCATCGCACGGCTCATCGGCGACGTGCCGATCTACGACATCGTCATCGGCAACGACGAGGGCCAGGTGCCGCTGCGCAAGCTGCAACGTCACCTGATGAAGCTGCCGCGCAACCTCAAGTCCCAGCAGATCGACGCGCTCGAGGCGAAGCTGTCGGCGCTGGGCAACAAGGGCGCCGCCATGCCGAAGGGCCCGATGCCGCAGGGCGCCAAGATGCGCAACGTCCAGCGCACCATCCGCCGCAAGTAGGCGCGGTCAGCGCATCCGGACGACGACGGTGCCGGTGGCGCGGTCGTGCCAGCCACGGTTGTCGACGTTGCGGACCGCGGCGGGAATGACCAGCACGGTGAGCGCGCAGCGCACCACGGCACGCCAAAGCCCGACCATAACGCCGCCGTCGAGCCTGGCGACCCTGATGCCCGCCAGCGCCATGCCGGGGGTGAAGCCGAAGAACGCGGCGGCGGGCACCGTCAGCGCGATCCACACCAGGACCGCCGCCGAGTTGAACGAGCGCATGACCTCGACGTCGCCGAAGTCCGGCCGCAGGAACAGCGCGGTGATCAGCGACGCGGCGACGAGGTCGGCGAGGAAACCGGCGAACCGCCGGAAGCCACCGGCGACGCTGCCCACGCCTGACTCGGGCAGTCCGAGCTTCTCACCCGGCCACCGCGGCGGCGCCTCCGAGCCGTCCGAACCGATCCCCGTGAGCCATGTCTCTGTCCATCTCGCCACACGCTCAGGGTATTCCGCGCTCGCGGAGCGGCGGTCTCATACCCCATAATCACCAGGTCACGCCTGGATTCACCCTAAGAGGCGTAACGACGAGTCCACTGACCCCCCGTCCGTTAACATCGGCGAAACATACGGGTGACGGTGGGGCAACACCTCGCTCCTAGCGTGACGCAGACTGCGAAAACGGGGCGGCGGCGATCCTGCCTGACCGCAGGGCTTCAGT
>WHUB01000147.1 GCA_009377395.1 Actinophytocola sp.
CAGGACTCCCGACATGGTGCGAAAGTTGGTGCATGCTCAGCGGCGGGATTCGACCTCGTAGCGCAGCCGGAGGTCGGTGCCGGGGTAGCGAGTCTCGGCCTGTGTGAGGTGTTCGCAGAGTTCGGCGACGGCGACGGTGGCTCGCCGGGTGGGCATCGGGTCGAGCCGGACCGTGAGGACGCCGTCGACGGTGGGGTCGATGTCTCCGGTGTGGGTAAGCAGCTGCCGGATCAGGGTGTGGGCCTCGTCGTCGGCGCGGGCGTAGCCGGTGTGGACGCGTACGGCGCGGGCCAGCGCGGTGGCGGTGTTGAACGCGGCGATCCGGATCGCGTGGGTCAGCAGTTTGGTTTCGGTGTCCAGCATCTGTTGTCCGGGACTGACGTCGCGTAGCGGCAGCCGGGCCGGGGTGTCACGGTGGACGGCCTGGGCGTGGGCCAGGTCGGCATCGGCTGCGCGCAGCCCGGCGGTGACCTGGTCATGGGTGGCGTTGCTGATCACCGTCGTCTTGCCCGGTGTGGGGGATCGGAGGGCGAGCAGGTCTTCGTCGCCGCGGGCGCGGGCACTGTCGTAGCGGGCCCGGGCGGCGAGCACGGCCTTGTGGGCGGTCTTCTTGGCGGGGTTGGGCACCGACCGGTCCGGGTCGTCGACGCCGGCGGCGTAGCAGTCGTGGGAGTCGAGGTCGAAGTGGATGCGGGCGTAGCGGAAGTAGTTCTCCTGCCGCCACCGCGACCCCATCCGGTAGATCACCTCACCGGTAGACAGGTCCGTGCGGGTGGTGAGGATGTGGAGCTGCCGACCGGCGGGAGCGTCGCGGCGGGTGACTTGGCGGATCGGCAACACGTCGGCTTCGTCGGTTCCGCCGAGCCGCAGGTCGACGGTGGTCTCGGCGACGGTCCAGGTGTGGGTCCGGCCGTGCTCGTCGGTGTAGCTGATGTCGGTGAACGCCTCGTCGGCGACGTCGTCGGCGTGGCCTTTGCGCCAGGTCAACACATCGAACCCCGCGGCTGCCATGTCGGCGAACAGGGTGGGGGACCAGCCGCCGCGGTCGAACCCGACCAGCACCCGCCTGTCATCCCCGACGGCTTGTCGCAAGTGGGGCAGCAGCCGGCGCAGCTCGGAGGCCAGCGAGGCGCCGGGTTCGGCCATGATCACCAGCACCGGGTCCCCGGCGGCGTCGGAGACCCAGGTCTCCACGGTGGCCGGCGCGGGGAACCGCAGCCTCGCCGAGTGGGTCTTGGCGATCTTGCGGGTGCCGTGGTAGGCGCGTACGTGGCCGTCGACGTAGAGCACCGCCGCCACCTCAGGGTCTGTCTGCTGGGTCCGCTGCAGCCGGTGGCGGGCCATCCCCGCCACCAGCTCCTCCGCCTTGTTCGCCTGCGCGAGCTGGCCGAGTCTGCGGCGGATCGTCTTCACCTCCGGTGCCCGGTCCAGGCCCAACACCCGTCCCAGCGCGACCGGGTCGAGTCTGGTCGCGCCTTCGGCACGCGGCTCCCCGGCCAGGCACCGCAGTACGGCCTCGACCAAGACGGTGTCCAGGCCGTAGAACCCGGCCGGCAACGCCTGATACGTCTGCCGGGCGCAGGCCAGCAGGCCAGTGGCCTCCAGGCCGGGCAGCGCCAGCAGCAGCCCGGCCAGCGGCACCCGGGCGGCCGGGGTGAACACCGGGTCGGCGTGCTCGAGCAGCCCCCACCGGGCCGCCGCCCGCTCCGCGGACCTGTCGTCCGGGTCGGCCAGCACCGGCAGCACCGGGTCGGCTTCTGGTTCCAGATCGGCGCTATCGGGGTCATCGGCGGTCTCAGCAGACTCCACGGGTCGTGACAGCTGTTCGCCTGCACCGGCGCGGTCCTCGCCCAGGGCGCGGCGGACGCTGTCGACACACACCTCCACCGCGGCCGCGATCGTCCGCAACGACTCGCCCCGGCCACGACGGTCGACGATCTCGGCCACCAGGTCGGCGGTGAGCCGAGACGGCCCCTTCGGACCGCGCCGATCCGGACCCAGACCGGCCACCCCTTGCTGGCCCATCCGGCGCCGCCACCGCCACACCGTGGCCTGGTCCACCCCGAACCCGGCAGCGACGGCCACCAGACTCGCGGCCTTGATCGCCACCAGCTGCACCGCCGCCAGCCGACGGGCCGCCTCATCGTCGGCGTCCCAGACCAAACACAGCTCGCCGTGGATGAACACCCGGCCACCGTCGGCGTCTTCGACCAGCGCCGCGGCGGCACCGATCGGGGTTGCATCCGCTGCTGGGACCATCGGAAGGGGTGGCTGGGCGGTCATCACGGCCATCATCCCCACCCCCTCAATGCCTGACGAAATACTTGCATAAATTCTCGTACGACCGGCGCGGAATGTCAACCACCCAAAGTGAAGAATCCTCAACCAGACAAGGGATGTCAGTCAGACGAGGCAGGAGCTATGTCAAGAGTCCTGGT
>WHUB01000148.1:0-2056 GCA_009377395.1 Actinophytocola sp.
GTTTGACCACCAGGCCAAGGGTTTGCGCAAGCGCGGGTGCGAGTTCCATCAGCTGCGTGTCGCTGACTATGGCGCCTTTCAGGGAGTCGTAGCCGCTCTTGATGCCCAGTTCCGTCGTCCCGCGCAGGTCCACCTTCTTCATGGTCGCCTTGTCGAACACCGTGTCGTTGAGCTCTGATCCGGTGAACGTGACCCTGGCCAGGGTCGTCTCGCTGAAGTCCACGTCGCGGAGCGTGCAGTCGACGAAGGCGACGTCGCGCAGCGTGGCTCCCCTGAGGTTGACCGAGATCAGCTTGCATCCGAAGAAACTGACACGGTTTAGTTTCGCGTCGAACAGTGCCGTGCCCGCCAAGACGCTGGTGACGACCTCGGTGTCGAGCCACGTCGCTTCGGCGAGATCAGTGTTGATCATCTGGGCCGCGGTGAGCCACACGTCGTTCCATCGCGAATCCCTGAGTCTCGTCCCGGTGAGGTCCACCGACGAGAACGCGCACTCGGTGAACCGCGTGTTCTCCGCGCGGACATCCGCGAAACTCGCACCGTTGAAGTGAACGACGTCGTAGCTACCGCCCTGCTCCGGCTCGGCGTCAGGAGCGACAAGGTACTCGAAGAAGGGGAGATCGGTGAGGGCGCGAGGTGACGGCATGACGGTCCTCAAAGGATTGACGTTCGAGGCCTCACGGCTGCAACAGCCGGAGCAACACCTTGGACGCCTTGACGAAACGGTCCACAGTGTACGTCTCGGGCTGGTCCAGTATCAGCTGTCCCGCCCGTTCCGCGAACGCGACCAGCGAGTGCGACGCGATGTCGATGTCGACGGCCGGGGCCGCGCTCTGTGTCGCCACGAAGGACTCCAGGACGCCGGCGAGCGTGACCCGCAGCTGCTCGCGTGACTCGGCGATCGCCGCCCGCAGCTCGCGAGGCGCGCCTTCGACGGCGAACAGGATGCAGCGCCAGCGGTACTCTTCCTCCCTGACGCCGTCGAGGTACGCCCTGGTGATGCCCGCGATCAGCTCGTCGGGCGGCATCCGCGCCAGGTCGACGCGACCGTCGGTGAACGCCGACATCACCTGCTCCACCGCGCCCTGCTGCTCCCGTTCGAGCAGCGCGGCCAGCAGCTCGCCCCGGCTGTGGAACACGCCGTACACCACCGGCTTGGTGACGCCTGCCTCCTCGCCGACCGTCTCCATCGTGACCTTGTGGTGGCCGCGCTCCACGACGATCCGCAGCGTCGCGTCGAGCAGCTGTCGCCTGCGCTCCTCGGTCGGCATTCGCGGTGCGTACGGTCGCCGCTTGCTCCCCCGTCCCGGCATCGCGGGCCCTCCCTCGGTCACACGGCGAGCGCTGCCCGGCGCTAACACCCGCAGGCGGACATAGTAGCGGGTTGATCACCGTGCGTGCACCTAGAGATCAGGCGGGATGGGACTCCGTGGGCGCATTGCGGGCGGACAGCCACTGCCTGACGGTGACGGCGGTCGGCAGCAACTGCCGGGTCTCCGCCGGGTCGGCCGCGAAGTCCGAGTCGTGCAGCCAGCGCCACATCGTGGTCAGGTCGGTGCCGGTGAAGCGCTCGAACAACCAGACCGGCATCGGAATCCGTCTCGGCGACCTGCCGAAGACCTCCCGCCAGATGGCGCGGCAGTCATCGATGGACTGGACGTCGCCGGCGAGCGTGAGGGTCGCGCCGACGAACCGCGCCGGGTCGGCGAAGGCCAGCGCCGCGATCGCGCCGAGGTCGTCGAGGCAGAGCCAGTACACCGGCCGGTCGCCGCCCATCAGCTTCGGCATGACGTGCCACGTCGACGCCGCCGGGAAGAAGCCGGGGTCCGTCATCAGCTCCATGAACGCCATCGGCCGCAGCACCGTCAGCGGCAGGCCGAGCCGCCGCATGTGGTCCTCGATCACCAGCTTGGAGTCCCACGACCCGACGCCGGTGTCCGAGGTGCCGGTGCCCGCGGAGCCGTAGACCAGATGGCTCACCCCGGCCTCGTGAGCGGCGTCCGCGACGTTGACGCCGTGGCGCATCTCCGCGTCCACCCCGCTGATCATCGGGTTC
>WHUB01000148.1:2066-2405 GCA_009377395.1 Actinophytocola sp.
TGTAGACGCCGTGCGCGCCGTGGCACGCCGCACGCAGCGTCGCGGGGTCGTTGAAGTCGGCCTTGACGACGTCGGCGCCCAGCTCCCGTGCCCGCTTGCTCGCCGGGTTCCTGGTGACTGCTCTGACCCGCCAACCATCGCGCAGCAGCCGACGCGCGACGGCGCCGCCCTGCCTGCCGGTCGCGCCGGTCACGACGACGAGGCGGTCGGTTGTCGACATGTGGCCACCTTTCACCTGCCCCAGGCGATTACCTTGTCGCTGGGTGGCCAGCGCGAGTTACCGGACGTGTCAGGCGACCTGCGCCGCCGGGGCGGTGCCCCTGACCTTGCTCCAGGACA
>WHUB01000149.1 GCA_009377395.1 Actinophytocola sp.
CCGGCCTCGTGGTGGTGGGCGTCCTCCAGCAGCCGCAGGTAGTCGATGCCGGTGGCCTCGACCGGGGCGGGCGCGTCGGGTTTGACGGCGGGGTGAACGTGGCGGGTGATCTGGTGCGGCCTGGCCTGGCCCATCGGTCGGCCCTGGTAGGGCTCGGATAACACTCGGCGACAGCGTCCGCAGCGGGATCCCCCAAGTGGCGCGTCTGCCGGGTTGTCGGTTTGGTAGTCGTGCCCTCGCCGACCTGATGTGATATCCTTTGATATCGGAGGTGGTTGCGATGACCGACGTCTTGATCCGTGGTGTGGCTGAGGTTGACCTTGAGCGTGTCGATGAGCGGGCCGCTCGGATGGGGCTCTCCCGTGGAGAGTACCTGCGCCGACGCATCACTCAGGAGGCCGGCCGGGAGGAGGGACACCTAAGCGTCGAGGACCTGCAACTCGCCGCAACCCGCTCCCAGGACCTTCTCGACGACGACATCATGCGTGACGCGTGGTCATGACCGAGAGCCGGCGGTGGCTGATCGACAAGTCCGCGTACGCGCGCGTCGGCGCTTCGGCCCACGCTGCCGAGTGGGCCGAACGAATCGAGCGCGGCCTGGTGCACGTGGCCACGCCGACCGTTCTCGAAGTCGGGTACTCCGCACGATCCGGCGAGGACTGGAGTGCGTCCGTGACCGGGCCACCGCTGGCGCTGATGCCGGTGGAGAACGCCACCCCGACGATCGAGGCACGCGCGGTCGAGGTGCAGGGCATTCTGGCACGCCAGGGCCGCCACCGGGCACCATCGGTGCCGGACCTGTTGATCGCGGCCACCGCCGAACTCGCCGGACTCACCGTCCTGCACCGAGACAAGGATTTCGACCTGATCGCCGAAGTGACAGGCCAACCGCTCGAGGAAATCGACGTCACGGGCACCGTCCCAGCAGATCGGAAGTAGTTCGGCGGGCGACCCCGCCTTCCTGCCGGCCGAGCTACCGCGCTCAGGCGTTCAGCCTTGCTGAACAGTCCATGATCAGGAAGCTCTTAGTTGGGGATCCCTCTACGAACCTCGCTCAAGGAGCGGAGAAGCGCGCAACGTAGCGACGCTGCCAAGGCATCTCCACAGCCCGAGGTTCGTAGTGCTCTCGAACGAAGGCCACCGCCTCGTCCGCGGGCACGCCGTCCAGCACGGCGAGACAAGCGAGGGCGGTACCGGTCCTGCCGCGTCCACCGCCGCAAGCAACCTCCACCCGTTCCACCTCTGCCCGCCGCCATGTCTCCCGCAGCGCGTCGTGTGCGTCAGCACGATCGGCGGGTAGCCAGAATTCCGGTCTTGGGCGGACACCGCGTGGGCGCCGTCCTGAGTTCCGTAACGATCAGGCTCGCCCCGTTGCGCCACGGGGCGGCGGGCACGACAGTGCAGGCGAAGGCCCGCGCGTGATACCCAGACCCCCGCATCTCTCGCGGGCCTTCCCGGCTGGGGAGATGCCGAGGGCGTCGGCGAGCACCTGCGGCGGGGCCTCGCGCACCAGGTGTCGCCAGGTGGTCAGCCTGCCGTCGTGGGTGGTGAGGCCAAGTCGCTGCAGCAGGTCGGTGACCAGTCGCGGGCCGCGATGCTCGCCAACGGCGTTGGTGACCGCGGCGATGCGGAACCTGGCGGCGGCCGCGATCGACGACGCGCTGGATCCACAGTGGATCGCCGCCGAAAATCCACGCGGCTCGGGACACGCTCGCCCCTGTTGTGTTTGTGGTTGTGCAGACAGAGGTACAACTGGGGTGGGTGGTTCTCCGGGCTCCGCGCAGGAGGGAGGCCGAGGTGTTCTCGGTAACGCAGCGCCGGTGGTGGCGAGCAGGGTTGAGGCCGCGTGCCCGAGCAGTGTCTTACGCGGGGGGCGCTGGGCGCACCAGCAGCTCCCGGTCTATCTGCGCGCAGCGTTCCACGGCCCGCGGCTGATAGAGCACTGCGCATGCGAGTCCGGTGCGCGACGTAGCCAGCGGCGCACCGTCGGCGTCGTCCCCGGCGTCGTCCCCGGCGTCGTCCCTCTGATTCATGCGGGAACCAGAGGGACGACCCTGTGTGGTTGTGCACCCACCTGCACAACCATAAGCGTTTCGAGTTACCTGGAACACATCAACACTCGAAACGCGTCACCAATATCCCCTGACCGACCCCGCCGTGGGCACTGATCGGGTTCTTCGCCCCCCGGTCGACTGCTCGCTCCGCCGTTGATCAGCTGAGAACATG
>WHUB01000014.1 GCA_009377395.1 Actinophytocola sp.
GTGGCGGGAGACGGTCGAGCGCATCGTGCGGCGCGGCGTCAAACAGGGCGTCTTCCGCGACGTCGACGCGGCCGAAACGGCGTTGCGGTTCACCGCGCTCACCGACGGGCTAGCCATCCAGGTGCTGACCGGTGCGCAGCAGCTCTCGCCGGACGTGATGCGCCAGATCCTGATCCAGTTCGTCGAGTCCGAGCTCGTCAAGCCGTAAATCCACAACAGACACACGGGAGAAACCTCATGAACGCTGAGGTCGTACTGACCTGCGCGCTGACCGGCGCCGGCGACACCACCGGCAAGAGCGAGCACGTTCCGGTAACACCTAATGAGATCGCGGAGTCCGGGATCGAGGCGGCCAAGGCAGGTGCCACGGTCGTCCACATCCACGTCCGCGACCCGGAGACCGGCCAGGGCAGCAGGCAGACGTCGTTCTACGCCGAGGTCGTGGAACGCATCGAGGCCAGCGGCGTCGACGTGATCCTCAACCTCACCGCGGGCATGGGCGGCGACCTCGACGTCCCCGACACCGACCCGCTCACGCCGGGACCGGCGACGGACCTGGTCGGCGCCAAGGAGCGCCTTGTCCACATCGAACAGATCCGGCCCGAAATCTGCACGCTCGACTGCGGCACCCTCAACTTCGGCGACGGCAGCAACGTCTACATCGGAACCCCGGAGATGGTTCGCACCGGCGCCGAGCACATCAAGAACCTCGGCGTGAAGCCGGAGCTGGAGACCTTCGACACCGGGCAGGTGTGGCTGGCCAACCAGCTGCACGCCGAAGGGCTCCTCGACGACCCGCCGCTGTTCCAGCTCTGCATGGGCATCCCGTACGGCGCTCCGGCCGAGCCGAGGGTGTTGCAGAGCATGGTCGACATGTTGCCCGCCGACGCGCAGTGGGCCAGCTTCGCGATCGGCCGGATGCAGTTCCCGTGGGTGGCGCAGTCGGTGCTGCTCGGCGGCCACGTGCGCGTCGGGCTCGAGGACAACCTCTACCTGTCCAAGGGCGTCAAGGCCACCAACGCGCAGCTCACCGCGAAGGCCAAGGAGATCATCGAGCTGCTCGGCGCCCGCGTGCTCACCCCCGACGAGGGCCGCGCCAAGCTCGGCCTGCGCACCCGCTGAAGGAGAACATCGTGACTGTCGTTTCGCCCGCCGACGTCGGCCGTGTCGCGTGCGTGGGAGCGGGGGTGATCGGCGGCGGCTGGGTCGCCCACTTCCTCGCCCGCGGCCTCGATGTCGTCGCCTACGACCCGGCACCGGACGCGGCCGACCGGCTCGCCCGGCTGGTCGACGCGGCCTGGCCCGCGCTGGAACGGCTCGGCCTCGCCGACGGCGCCAGCCCCGACCGGCTCACCGTCGCGCCGACGCTCAGCGACGCCGTCGCGGACGCCGAGTTCGTGCAGGAGAGCGCGCCGGAACGGCTCGACCTGAAGCTCGACCTGCTCGCCGAGATCGACGCCGCCACCCCGGCGGGCGTCGTCGTGGGCTCGTCCACGTCGGGCTACAGCATGACCGAGATGGCCGCCCGCTGCGCAACGCCGGAGCGGCTCGTCGTCGGCCACCCGTTCAACCCGCCATACCTGATCCCGCTGGTCGAGGTGGTCGGCGGCAAGCGCACCGACGCCGAGGCCGTCGCGTGGGCGAGCGAGTTCTACCGGGCGGTGGGCAAGTTCGTGATCACGATGGACCACGAGGTGCCCGGCTTCATCGCCAACCGGCTGCAGGAGGCACTGTGGCGGGAGGCGTTGCACATGGTCGCCGCCGGTGAGGCGACGGTGCAGCAGATCGACGACGCCATGACCCAGGGGCCCGGTCTGCGGTGGGCGTTCATGGGACCGTGCCTGACGTTCCATCTGGCGGGCGGCGAGGGCGGCATGGCGCACATGCTGGACCACTTCGGACCGTCGTTGCAGGCGCCGTGGACCCGGCTTGCCGCGCCCGAGCTGACGACGGAGCTGCGCGACCGGATGGTGGCGGGCTGCGAGGACGAGGCGGGCGAGCGGAGCATCGCCGACCTGGTGGCGGAGCGGGATCGCGGCGTGCTCGCCGTGCTGGATGCGGTCGGGTACGGTCGGCGGGCATGAGGACTGCTCGCAGGTCCGAATCATCAGACACCATGCTGGCCGACGTCAGATTCAGGGCGCGGCTTGCCGCGCGCGACGAGGAGGCCGCATGAGCTTGTCGCCCCACCGCGAGCCGATCCGCGACGAATGGATCGACTACAACGGCCACGTCATGGACGGCTACTACTCCGTGATCTTCGGGCATGCCATCGACGCCGTGATGGTCGGCATCGGGATCGACGCCGACTACCGGCAGCGCACCGGCTGCTCGCTCTACACCCTGGAGTCGCACGTGCGGTTCCTGCACGAGGTCAAGCCGGACACCACACCCGAGGTGCGCACCCGGGTGGTCGACGTCGACGCGAAGCGGCTCCGGCTGTGCTTCGAGATGATCGTCGACGACGTGGTGGTCGCGACCCAGGAGTCCATGACCATTCACGTCGACCAGCGAGCCGGGCGGTCGAGCCCGTGGCCCGACGAGGTCCGCTCGTTCTGCGAGGACCTCGTCGAGCCACCGCCCGACTACGCGGGCCGGGCTATCGGGATGCCGACCCGGTCTGGTTGAGCATCCCGTAGGCCAGTCGCTCGATCAGCAGCGCCGCGGCGTTGGACGACTCCGCGACCGCGTCGATGGCCTGCTTGGCGACCGCGACGGCGAGTGCGGGCTTCCCGGCGAGGGTGTCCGCGACCGCCAGCGCCCGCTCCCTGGCCTCCCCTGGAGGAACGACCTCGGTCAGCAGCCCAAGCCGGTGCGCGGTCTCGGCATCCACTTTGGAGCCGAGCAGGATCAGCTCACGCGCCCGCGCGGTGCCGAGCATCCGCACCAGCCGGGTCAGCCCGCCCGAGCTGGGCACGATGCCCAGGTCCACCTCGGGCAGTACGAACACCGCCGTGTCGTCGGCGATCCTGATGTCGGTGGCGAGCGCGAGCTCGAGCCCGCCGCCGAGGCAGTAGCCGTGGATCGCGCTCACCGTCGGCGTGCCGAGCGCGGCGACCGCCTCGTACACCCGGCCGCTGCCACGGTAGTAGGCGGCGATGGCCTCGGCGTCGAGCGAGGTGACCTCGGCGACGTCGGCACCGGCGCAGAACGCCCGGCCCTCGCCGGTGAACACGATCGCGTCGGCGCCGCCGACCTCGGGGGTCGCCAGCGCGTCGAGCAGCGCCTGTTCCAGCGCCGACGACAGCGCGTTGAGCTTGGCCGGCCGGTTGAGCGTGACCACGGCGAGGCCGCCGTGCCGTTCGACGTGCACGGCGGCCTCGGTGGCTGCTGCGCTCATGCCGCGCTTCCCGGGTGGGCCAGCACGCCCGCGACGCCACGCTTGACGATCTCGTTGCCGATGATGAGCCGCTGGATCTCGGAGGTGCCCTCCCAGATCCGGTCGACGCGCAGCTCGCGGTACAGCCGCTCCACCGGGTTGTCGCGCATGTAGCCCCGGCCGCCGAAGATCTGCACCGCCCGGTCGACCGCCCTGCCCGCCGCCTCGGACGCGGACAGCTTCGCCACCGCCGCCTTGGCGTGGAGGGTCTTGCGATCCGCGCCCTGGTCGGACTCCCACGCGAGCTGGTACACCAGCGCCCGGTTGGTCACGATGTCGACCACGTTGTCCGCCAGCATCGACTGGATGAGCTGGTAGTGCGAGATCGGCTCGCCGAACTGCTGCCGGGAGTTGGCCCAGTCAGCGGCCAGCTCGGTGGCTCGGGCGGCGGCGCCGACGGTGCGGGCGGCGATCATCAGCCGTTCCTCGACGAACCAGTCCCGGATGAGGTCGTAGCCCTGCCCGACGTCGCCGAGCCGGGCGTCCTCGGGCAGCCGGACGTCGGTGAAGCGGAACTCGGGGTGCTCGTAGACGAAGGTGTGGGTGTAGCGCGGCACCCGGATGATCTCGACGCCGGGCAGGTCGGTGTCCACCAGGAACGTCGTCGGCGCACCGTCCACAGTGGCGAGCACGATGAGGAAGTCGGCGGCGTCGCCGACGGTGACGAACCACTTCTCCCCATTGAGGACATAGCCGTCGCCGTCGCGGACGGCGGTGGTACGCAGCGCCTGCGGGTCGGAGCCCGCCTCGGCCTCGGTGACCGCCACGGCGTCACGGCGCTCGCCCCTGATCTCCGGCTCCAGGTAGCGCTCCCGCTGCGACGGCGTGCAGGCACGCAGCGCGTTGGCCGGCCGCCACACCACATCCCACAGCGCGCCGGTGAGCTTACCCAGCTCCTCCTGCACGATCGCTTGCTCCAGAATGGACAGTCCGGCGCCGCCCCACTCGGTCGGCATGTTGATCGCGTGCAGCTCGTGGTCGAGGATCGCCTGCCGCAGCTTGGCGTGCGTCTCGGCAGGCAGGCCGTTGTTGTCCTCGCACTCCTGCTCGTGCGCCATGATCACTCTGGCGAGCGAGGCGGCGCGGTCCTTCAGTTCGAGCTGACGGTCGGTGAAGGTGAAGTCCATGGTGTTCCTATCGACGTAGTTGCGGTTCAGGTCAGAACGATTCGGGCGTCGAGACACAGTGCTCGGTGCGGCGTCACGGCCACCGGGTTGCACTCGATCTCGGCGATCTCGGGGTGGGCGGCGGCGAACTCCGACAGCCGGGCGACGGCCGCCGCCGCGCCGTCGACGTCGACCGGCGGGCGGCCGCGGAACCCGGCGAGCAGGCGCGATCCCCGCAGCGACAGCAGCAGTTCCCGCGCCGATGCGGCGTCGACCGGCCCGAGGGCGCAGCGGGTGTCGGCCAGCAGTTCGGTGTGGACGCCGCCGATGCCGACGAGCACGACCGGACCGAACCGGGGGTCGCTGCGCACGCCGACGATGAGCTCGACGGCGTCCGCGAGGTCGGTCTGCTCCTCGACCGAGCAGGTCGGTGGGGAGAGCCGAGCCTGCAGGTCGTGCCAGGCCGCGTCGAGCTCGGCGTCGTCGCGGAGGCCGAGCAGCACGCCGCCCCGGTCGGACTTGTGCTCGTCGCCGAGCGCCTTGAGCACCAGCGGGTAGCGCAGCTCCGACGCTGCCGCCCGCAGCTCGTCGTGCGTGGCGGCCTCGGCGGCGGACACGAACGGCAGCCCGGCGTCGGCAAGCAGCCGTCGCGCCTGCCAGTAGCCGGTGCTCGTGATCGGCTCGGCCTGCGCCGGGAGCGCGGGCACCGTGCGCGGTGGGCGCTGGGCCCGTGCGGCGAGCCGGTCGAGCACCCACACTGCGTCGGCGACGTCCCGGTACACCGGCACGCCCTCGGCCCGCAGCGCGTCGGCGGCCTGCGACTGCCAGCTCATCGTCTGCACCACGAGAGTGGTGTCGCGGTCCCGGTGCAGTGCGGCGATGTCGTGCGCGGTGAGCAGCTCGCCCGCGCCCAGCTCGGCGCTGTAGCCGACGTAGCCGCCGAAGAACCCGGTCAGCAGCACGGCGTCGATCTCGTCGCTGCCGAGCAGCCGGTCGGTGACCCGGCTGAAACAGCTGATGTCCTGCTCCCCGCCGCCCGCGACGTCGACCGGGTTGCTCACCGCCGCCGTGGGCGGCAGCTCGGCGGCGACGGCCGCGCTCAGCACCGGCGAGAACTCGTCCACCCGCCAGCCCGCGGCGTCGAGGCAGTCGCTGGCGACGGACGCCTGTCCGCCGCCGTCCGCGAACACCGCCGCCCGTCGCCCGCGTGGTGGCCGGGTGCGCAGCAGCCCCTGGAGCAGGTGCGTCATCTCGGTCGGGGTCGACACCAGCTCCATCCCGGCCGCGGCGCAGGCGGCGTCGACCACCACGCCGGGGCTGACCATGGCCCCGGTGTGCGACCTGGCGCCGCGTGCGGCGGCCGCGCCGCGCCCGACCGCGAGCAGCACCACCGGCTTGCCCGCGTGATGCGCCCGCAGCGCCGCCTCGGCGAACCGCCGCCCGTCCCGGAAGTCCTCGCAGTAGATCGCGATGGCCTCGGTCTCGTCGTGGTCGACGCAGGCGTCGATGAGATCCGCGATGCCGACGTCGGCCTGGTTGCCGAGGCTGGCGAACCGGGAGAAGCCGAGGCCGTGGTCGGCGACGAGCGCGGCCAGCTCGATGGCGATGTTGCCGCTCTGCGAGAGCAGCGCGACCGAGCCGGCCGGGAAGTCGTTGGAGGCCAGGTCGAGCCCGGCACTGTGGTCGAGCACGCCGAGGCAGTTCGGGCCGAGCAGGCAGGCGCCCGCGTCCCTGACCCGCTCGGCGAGCGCCCGCTCCCTGAGCTGTCCGTCCACTCCGGACTCGCCGAGGCCAGCGCTGATGCCGACGATCGCCTTGGCGCCCGCGGCGAGCGCGTCGTCGACGGCGGCCTCGAACCCGGCAGCGGGGACGGCGATCACCGCGAGGTCGACCGGCTCGCCTATCGCGGTCACGCTCGGGGCGGCCGGCCTGCCGAGGACCGTGGTGCGTGCCCGGTTCACCAGGTGCACCGGGCGGTCGCCGCGCAGCGCGTGCCGGGCGATCCAGTTGCCGTACTTGCTCTGGTCGTCGCTCGCGCCGACCACCGCGACCGAGCGCGGCGAGAACAACGCCGTCAGGTCCCGCCGCGAGGTTGTCATGGGCCGGTATGCCGTCGTCATGACTCCTCCACAGGGTGAGCGGGACGGCCGGTGCCCCACGCGTCGACGCCGCCGTCGACGCACACGGTGGTGCCGGTGATGTAGCCACCGGCGGGCGTGGCGAGGAACGCGACGAGCTCGGCCACCTCCTCGGGCGTCCCGAGCCTGCCGAGCGGGACGGCGCGTGTCCATTCCTCGATCGCCTCCGGCGTGTACTGCTCTCGCAGGCCATCGGTGAGGATCGTGCCCGGCGCGACCGCCACGCTGCGGATCCGGTGCTGGCTCCACTCCAGCGCGAGACCGGCGGCCAGGTTTTCCACCGCCGCGCGCGCGGCCGTCGCGTGCACCATGCCCGGGATACCCCGGCGCGGGGAGAACGCCATGAACACCACCAGGCCGGAGCGGTTGGGGATCATCGAGCGAGTCGCGACCTCGCGGGTGACGCTCCAGGCCGCCTCGACCGACAGCCGGTGCACCGCCCGCCAGCCGTTGACCGAGATGTTCTCGGCAGGCGCCATGAACTGCCCCCCGGCGCCGTTGACCAGGACGTCGATCCGGCCGTAGGCGTCAAGAACCTGGTCGACGAGCCCGGTGACCGCCTCCGGCTCGCGGACGTCGCAGGCAACGGTCACGCACTCGCCACCCAGCTCGGCGATGCGCTTGGCCACCTCGTCGAGCGGCTCGGGTCGCCGCCCGCACACGGCGATCCTCGCTCCGGCCGCCGCGCACGCGAGCGCCGTGGCGCGGCCGATCCCGGTGCCGCCGCCGGTGACCACGATGACCTGACCGGCCAGCGCATCGGCTCGGAGCGCGGTCGCCGCCGCAGATTTCGCCATCTCACCTCCCATTGCGTACTGACTGATCGATTAGTCAATCGAAATACCACTCTCCATGCCGCCCCCATGGTTGTCAAGAGTGGGATAAAGCGGGCTGTCAAGGCCACAATGACGAGGGCGGCGGATCCCTGCGATACCCGGTCGTCGCGGTTCGGTATTGCGATTATCGCACCAAATATCGGGGCACGGAGTCGCCCGCCTGCTCAACACCCGGCGGCGACGGGGTTCCTCACAGCGCTGCGGCGGCGTGGCGCCCGGCTCGTCTGCCGAAGAACGAACCCTCGCCGAGCTGAAGACCGGAGCAGTAGCCCTGCCCGTCCTGGGCGATGCTGGACGCGCACGCGCCCGCCGCGTAGAGGCCCGTGATGACCGAGCCGTCGGCGCGGCGCACCTGGCCGTCGACGGTGGTGCTCATCCCGCCGAGGGTGAACCCGGCGTAGAGCGCCTTGCCGAGGCTCAGGTCGTAGACCGCCCACGGGCCGGAATCCTGCGGCGCCAGCCAGTCGGGGTGCTTGTGGAAGTCGGGATCCTCGCCGCGCGCGGCGTGCTCGTTGTACCGCGTCAACGTCGCCACCAGCGCGCCACCTGGCAGGCCGAGCCCGGCCTCCATCTCCTCGACCGTCTCCCAGCCGTCGAGGAACGGCACCAGCGACATCGACGGATGGTCGGCGTGCTCGCTGTCGACGATCAGGTACGCCGTGGCGTCCGGCTGGTGCGTCACGTGGTACGAGGTGCGCGCGTGGTAGCTGTCCTCGGCCACGAACCGGCGCCCGTCCTTGTTGACGATCAGGCCGGTGACCAGCACGGACGGCGGGTAGAACGGGGCGGTGATGAACGGCTCCGCCATGTTCCGCAGCTCGGCGCCGACCGACATGCCGAGCCGGATGCCGAGGCCGTCGTCGTAGGTCGAGCCGAGGGTGAACAGCTTCGAGCCGAGCGCGGGCGTGTGCTCGGCGACCATGTCGGGATTCATCACGAACCCACCGGCGGCGATCACCACCGCCGAGGCGCGCACCACCCCGGTGTCCTGAAAGGACCGCCAGCCGACGCCGGCGATGTCACCGCCGGGTGACGTGACTAGGTTGGTGGCACCGGTCTCATAGCGGACGTCGACACCCGCCTCCGCCACCCGCTCGGTCAGCAGGTCCATCACCAGCTTCGCGCCGTCGGTGTCGCCGGGCACCGGCACCTTGTGGCCGCGCGGCGCGGGCGTCGCCTCGGTGCGGTACGGCCAGACCTTCTCGTTGCCGGTGAACATCAGGCCCTCGGTGCCTGGCTGGATGACGGCCTTCTCGGGGTAGTGCGACCGTTCGAACTCGAAGCCGAGCGCCTCGAGCCAGTCGAAGTGCTCGACCGAGCCCTCACAGTAGGCGCGGATCTTCTCGTGGTCGGGGTCGAGCGAGTTGGCGACCAGGTACCGGTACATCTCCTCCGGCGAGTCGTCGTGCCCGGTCGCCTTCTGCACCGCCGTCCCGCCGCCGAGGTAGAAGTGACCGCCCGCCAGGCAGGTGGTGCCGCCCGCGACCGCCGCGCGTTCCAGCACCAGCACTCGCGCCCCCGCACGTGCCGCCTCCAGCGCGGCACACCCGCCCGCCATGCCGAAACCGACGACGACCACGTCGTACGACTCGGCGTCCGGCGGCAGCACCGACTCGTCGAGCACCTCAGGCACCGTCATCGGCCACTCCCTTGTAGACGCCCGGCCAGTCGGTCCAAGTAGGACACAACCTCGGCCTCGGACCTGTCGGGGACGCCCCAGATCAGCTCATCCACGCCGTGTTCGTGCCAGGCGGCGAGCTGCTCGGGCGACCGCTTGGCCGCGACCAGGATGTGCACCTGGGGTCGCCCCGATCGTCCCGCCGTCGCCCACGTCTCGCGCAGCGCCGCGATCTTGCCGGTGATGTCCTGCTCCGTCGGCGTGGTCATCCAGCCGTCGGCGTGCCGGGCGATCCAGCCGAGCGTCTTGGGGCCGCCACCGGCGCCGATGATGAGCGGGATGTGCGGCTGTACCGGTTTCGGGTACGCCCAGGACGGTCCGAACGACACGTACTCGCCGGAGTAGGAGGCCTCCTCCTGCGTCCACAGTGCCCGCATCGCCTCGACGTACTCGCGTAGCACGGTGCGACGCCTGCCTGCGGGCACGTGGTGGTCGGCCAGCTCGTCGGTATTCCAGCCGAACCCGGCGCCCAGCGTGACCCTGCCGCCGGAGAGGTGGTCGAGCGTGGCGATGGACTTGGCCAGCGTGATCGGATCGGACTCCACCGGCAGCGCGACGGCGGTGGCGAGCCGGATGCGGCTGGTCACCGCCGCCGCGGTCGCCAGCGACACCCATGGGTCGAGGGTGCGCAGGTAGCGGTCGTCCGGGAGTGTTTCGTCGCCGGTACCGGGGTGGGCGGCCTCGCGCTTGACCGGGATGTGAGTGTGCTCGGGCACGTAGATCGTGTCGAAGCCGCGCTCCTCGGCGGCAGCGGCCAGTGCGGCCGGGGTGATGCCCCGGTCGGAGGTGAACAGCACGACGCCGTGACGCATGGCGCTAGCCGGTTCGGGGTTCGAGGACGACAACGGGAATCTCGCGCTCGGTCCATGACTGGTAGCTGGCGAAGTCGGCGTACAGCGCGACCAGCCGCGGCCACAGCGTCTCCCGCTCTCGCCGGGTCGCGGTGCGGGCGCGCACCGACCGCAGCTCGGCCTTGATCCGCACCTGGGTGTCGGGATCGGCGCACAGGTTGCGGTACCACTGTGGATGGTGCGGCAGCCCGCCCTGGGAGGCGACGACCACGATGTTCTCGCCGTCCGGCAGGTACAGCAGCGGGACCGTGTGGATGGTGCCGGAGGTGCGGCCCCGGTGGTCGAGCAGCAGCAGGTCGACGGGCTTGCGGAACGCGGCGCCGATGCGCCACCGGCTGCCGACGCGGCCGTTGGTGCGCCGGTAGACCCAGGCCTGCGCTCGGCTCATGTACTTGATGATCGTCGGCACGATCGGCGAGTCGAGCCCCTTGGGACGTGGCTTGATGTCGGCCATGGTCACCGAATATAGAACATGTTCTAATCTTTGAGAAGAGGCGGTAGGCTCACGACGATGCATCCCGACCTGATCGACCACGCCCGCCGCGCGCCCGGCTTCATGCCCGACGACGAGGGTCTCGCGCTGCACGACGCGGTGCGGGACAACCTCGGTTCCGGGGTCGCGGTCGAGATCGGCAGCTACTGCGGCAAGTCGACCGTCTTCCTCGCGGCGGCCGCCGCCGAGACCGGCGGCACCGTGGTGACCGTCGACCACCACCGAGGGTCCGAGGAGCATCAGCCGGGCTGGGAGTACCACGACCCCGGGCTGGTCGACGCGCATACCGGACGGCTGGACACCCTCGGCATGTTCCGCCGCACCATCGCGGACGCCGGGCTCGAGGAGCAGGTGGTCGCGGTCGTCGGCCGGTCCTCGGTGGTCGCGGCGTTCTGGCGCACGCCGCTGGACTTCGTGTTCATCGACGGCGGGCATACCGAGGAGGCAGCGCGCGGCGACTACGAGGGCTGGGCGCCGTGGGTGAAGGACGGGGGTGTACTCGCCATCCACGACGTGTTCGAGGACCCGCGCGACGGCGGCCAGGCTCCGCACCACATCTATCGCCGGGCCCTCGACTCCGGCGAGTTCACCGAGGTCAAGGCGGTCGGATCACTGCGGCTGCTCCGCCGCGTCAGCGGTCGGCCGACAATTGTCTGACATTGCGGTAAACTGTCAGACATGGCTGACCGTGTGCATGACGAGCACATCAGCATCCGCGAGCTCCAGCGCAACGCGGCGGATGTCTTCGACCGTGCGCGCCAGGGACAGACGTTCATCGTGACGAGGCGTGGCGAGACGGTAGGCCGGATCATGCCGCCCGACCCGGACGAGGAAGCCGTCGAGCAGGCCATCGCGAATGGTGTCCTGGACGCCGCCGTCTTGGACAAGTTGCCGACCACGGCAGAACTGCCGCGCATGCGGGAACCATCCCCGCCAGGAACTCGACCGGGCTCCGATGCGATCGTCAGCCTGCGCGAGGACGAACAGAGGTGAAGTTCGTCTACCTCGACAGCTGCGCGGCGATCAAGCTGTTCAAAGACGAGGTCGAGTCCGATGCGCTCGAGGACTGGCTGGTCGAGCAGGTTCCGGCAAGGCAGGTCACGAGCTATCTGTCTCGTACCGAACTGCCGCGCGGGTTGCACGCCGTCGAAGCGGATGTCCAGACACACGAGCGTGCCCGCCATTGGCTACAGCGGTGCGCTCATGTCGCCCTGCCTGCATCGGTGTTCGAGCAGGCCGGGTCGCTGTCTCCCGGTACGCGACTGCGCTCGCTGGATGCGATCCATGTCGCGGCCGCGCTGAGTCTTGGCGCCGCGCTGGCCAGTTTCGTCTCATACGACAAGCGGCTGCTCGCAGTGGCGAGCGAGCACGGCCTGCCCGTCGTGTCGCCGTCCTGACGCGCTCCACCGCGTCAGCGGTCGGCCCGGCTCGCCAGCCGCGTGACGGCGGGGTCGCAGCCGCACGCGTGCGGATCGACCGCGAATCCGGTCGGCAGCCGCTCGCCCCGGAAGATGCCGTTGCCCGGCGTCCGGCGGGACAGCGCGTCGGCGGCGAGCACCACCGCGGCGGCGGTCCAGGTGGTCCGCTCCTCCGGCCACCGCTTGCCGTCGGCATACACCAGCCCGGTCCAGTAGGAGCCGTCGTCCTCGCGCAGGTGCTGCATCGCGGCGAACAGCTCCCGCGCCCGCTCGCGCTCGCCCAGCGCGTCGAGCGCCATCACCAGCTCACAGGTCTCGGCGCCGGTCACCCACGGATGGTCGTCCACGCAACGGGCGCCGAGCCCGGTCACGACGAACTCCCGCCAGCGCCGCGCGATCCGTTCCCGCCCGGCCTCGCCACGGACCGCACCGCCGAGCACCGGGTAGTACCAGTCCATCGAGTACCGCGTCTTCGCCGCGAACGCCCCCGGGTGCTCGCGGAGCACGTGGGCGAGCTGGCCGAGCGCGATCTCCCATTCCGGCTGCGGCTCGTCGAGCCGGTCGGCCAGCGCGAGACCGCAGCGCAGGCTGTGGTGGATGCTGGCGCAGCCGGACAGCAACGCCTCCCAGCACACCTCGCCGCCCGCGCCCTTCGCCCAGCCGATCTCGCCCCGCGCCGTCTGCAGCTCCAGCACGAAGTCGAGCGCCCGGCGCACCGTCGGCCACATCCGCACAGCGAATCCGTGGTCGCCGGTGATGCTGACGTGGTGCCACACGCCGACCGCAAGGTAGGCACAGAAGTTGGTATCGGCCCCGGCGTCGACAACCTGACCACGCTCGATCTTCAACGGCCAGGACCCATCGGGGCGCTGGGTGCGCCGCGACCAGTCGTACGCCGCCTCGGCCTCGGCGACCAGCCCGGCCGCCGACAGCGCCATCGCCGACTCGACGTGGTCCCACGGATCGACGTGCCCGCCCGCGAACCACGGCACCGCCCCGGACGGCTCCTGGACCGCCGCGACGGCGCGGGCGCTGCGCTCGACGTCCTCGGCCGACAGCACCCCCGCCACGGCCGGGACCTCGTGGCTAGCCAACCGCGACCTCCGGCTTGTCGAGGTACACCGCGACGCTCTTGCCGATGACCGGGTTGAGCAGCCGCTCGGCGGTGCGGGTCAGCCACGGCCCGCGCATCATGTCCCACACCAGCAGCCGGTGATACGCCCTGGTCACGGGGTGGTCGTCCCGGTCGACGCCGACCGCGCACTTCAGCCACCAGTACGGCGCGTGCAGCGCGTGGGCGTGGTCGCGGTGCAGCGGTCGCAGCCCGGCGGCGCGCAGCCGGTCGGTGAGCTGGCCAGCGCGGTAGATGCGCACGTGCCCGCCCTCGACCTCGTGGTAGGCGTCCGAGAGCGCCCAGCAGATCCGCTCCGGCAGCCACCGGGGCACCGTGACGGCGACCGTGCCGCCCGGCTTGACCACCCGGGCCAGTTCCCACATCGCCTTCTCGTCCTCGACGATGTGCTCCAGCACCTCGGAGGCGATGACGCAGTCGAAGGACTCGTCGGGAAACGGCAGGTTGAGCGCGTCCCCGGCCACCGTCCTCGCCGACGCCTCGGCAGGCGCCTCCCCCGCCTCGGCCATCCCGGCGAACATGGCGGCGACGTTGTCCAGCTCGGCGGCGTCCTGGTCGAACGCGACCACATCGGCGCCCCGGCGGTAGGCCTCGAACGCATGCCTGCCGCCGCCGCATCCGACGTCGATCACCGATCGTCCCGGCCCGACACCGAGCCGATCGAAGTCAACGGTCAGCATGTCGTTCCCTTCTCGTCCGTTCGATCGTCTCCGCGTAGCACTCGGCCGTCGCCGCCGCCACCGACGTCCAGCTGTAGCGACGCAACACCCGGCGCCTGCCCGCCTCACCCATCCGGACGCGCCGCGCTGGGTCGTCCAGCTGATCGGCGAGACCGCGCGCCAGCGCCTCGGTGTCTCCCGGCGGCACCAGGTCCGCGCACTCGCCGTCTTCGCCGACGACCTCGGGCAGCGCGCCCGCCCGGCTCACCACCAGCGGCGTGCCGCACGCCATGGCCTCGACGGTCGGCAGCGAGAACCCCTCGTACAGCGAGGGCACGCAGGCCACCTCGGCCGAGGCGAGCAGGGTGGACAGCTCGGCGTCGGAGACGCCGCTGACGGTGTGCACGACATCGCCGATGGCGAGCTCGGAGATCATGCGTTCGGTCGGCCCGCCGGGCGTCAGCCGGGTGACGAGGGTCAGCTCGACGTCACGCTCGGTGCGCAGCTTGGCGACCGCTTCGAGTAGATGCCGCACGCCCTTCAGCGGCACGTCGGCGCTGGCGATGGCGACGATGCGTCCCGGCACGCGGGGGACGTCGGGCGGCCGGAACACGCCGGTGTCGACCCCGAGCGGCACCACGCGGAGCTGCTCGCGCGGCACCGCGAAGTCGGCACTGATGTCGTCGGCGGAGCAGCCGGACACCGTGAGCAGCTCGGGCAGCCGCCGTGCCACGCGGGCCTGCATCCTGACGAAGCCGTACCAGCGGCGCAGCGTCAGCCGCCGCCAGCCGGTCGCGGCCGCCAGGTCGGTGACGCGATCCCGGGTGATCGGGTGGTGCACCGTGGCCAGCAGCGGGACGCCGGCGCGGCGCAACGACAGCAGGCCGTAACCGAGCGACTGGTTGTCGTGCACCACGTCGAACTCGGCCGCGCGGGCGCGCAGCAGCTTCGCGGCCCGGAGGCTGAACGTCAGCGGCTCGGGGAACCCGGCGGTCCACATCGTCGCCAGCTCGAGCAGGTCGGTCGCCCCGCGCAGCTCGCTCGGCCGGGGCGTCCGGAACGGGTCCGGCTGGCGGTACAGGTCGAGGCTCGGCACCGGAGTGAGCCGGACCCGCTCGTCGAGCACCGGATACGGCTGACCGGAGAAGACCTCGACCTCGTGGCCGAGCTCGACGAGCCCGCGGCTGAGGTGCCGTACGTAGACACCCTGCCCACCGCAATGCGGCTCACTGCGATAGGACAGCAGCGCTACCCGCACGGATCACCTCACACTGGGAAACAAGAACATGTTCTCGTTTGCGGAGTCTAGCACGGCACCTGGCCCGCACCCGCCTGCACCGCACGAACTCGGACATGGATGATGTGGCCTGTAGCAGGGCCCCGACGAGAGAATGCACATGCCTCAAATCGCCAAGACGGATCGGCTGGAACGGTACGAGTCACGGACGACCTGGATGCTGTTCGCACTGGCCGTTCTGTTCCTCATCGCCTACGCCATACCGATCATCTGGCCAGACTTGCCCGGTTGGGTCGGCCTGCTGGTGCGAAAGACGACCCTCGTCATCTGGCTGGCGTTCGCGCTTGACCTCGCGATCCGCGCCATATTGTCCGGGCAGTTCTTCCGCTACCTGATCCGCCATCCGATCGACCTGGTCGTGGTGGCGATCCCCGCCCTTCGTCCACTGCGGATTCTGCGCGTGTTCGCGACCGCGCACATCCTGCTGCAGCGGACCGGCCGACTGTCGATTATGAACACGCTGCCCGCGATCGTCACCGCGACGACGCTGCTCCTCTTCATGGGGGCGCTGGCCGTGCTCGACGCCGAACGCGACGCTCCCAACGCGGAGATCACAAACTTCGGCGACGCGCTGTGGTGGAGCACGGTCACGGTGACCACGGTCGGCTACGGCGACCTCGTGCCGGTCACGGCGGTCGGCCGGAGCGTCACCGCGGCGCTCATGCTGGTCGGCATCTCCCTCATCGGTGCGGTCACCGCGAGCGTGTCGGCGTGGTTCACCTCGAACACCGGCTCCTCGAACTCGGACGACTCCGAGGAGTCCTGGCACGAGAACACGGGCATCGACCAGCGGCTCGGCGCGCTCGAAGACCAGATCAACGACATCCACCGCGTGCTGGTGAGCGGGGACTCGAAAACCGAACGATCGGATGCCGACGCCCGCCACGCCCGGCAGTACTAAACGGGTACGGTCCTGGCTTGTCGTGCGGTCCAGGGCATCGGATTGTCGACGACGGCTCGCAGGACGGTCACCGCCCCGCCGGTCAGCGCGGCGTGGTCGGCGACCGGCGCGGGGTCGATCCATACCGGCGCCCACGGCGCGGCGAGGACCCTGCTTTCCAGCTGCGCGATGATGGCGGGCCGTAGCCGCGGCACGAGTCCGGTGTAGACACCGCCCAGCAGCACGCGGTCGATGTCGAGCAGGTTCACCGCGTTCGCCATCGCCTGTCCCAGCGCGGTGCCCGCAGTGTCCACGGCCGCTCGAGCGGCGTCGTCCTCGGCACCGAGACGGTCGGCGAGGACGTCGCCGGGAACGTCGATGTCGAGGCCGACGCCGTCGACCAGGACCTCTTTCCCGGCGTAGCGCTCGAGACAGCCGTTGGCGCCGCACCGGCACGCCGGTCCGGACGGGTCGACGGTGACGTGGCCCAGCTCGCCGCTCCAGCCGTGCCCGCCGCCGAACAGCTCCCCGTCGATGACGATCGCGGCACCGACACCGACATCACCCGAGACGTAGAGGAACGTGCGCGAGGTTCGCCGCGCGGCCGGACACCCCCAGAGCTGGGCCAGCGCGGCGAGCTTGGCCTCATTGCCGACGGCCGTCGGCAGGCCGTCCGGAAGCCCGAGCAGCGGCAGCGGCTCGATACCGGACCAGCCGAGGTTCGGCGCGATGCGCAGCACACCGGAGCCGGTGTCCACGAGTCCGGGCAGCGCCAGGTGCGCTCCGGCCACGCGCATGTCGCGTGACTCCGCTCGCGTGATGATGTCGCGGGTAAGCTGTCCGAGCCGTGCCAGCGTGGCCGTGGCCGGACTGCCGCGCAGGTTCTCGGCGAGGACGATCTCATCGACGACGGCGCCGGTCAGGTCGATCAGCCTGACGCCCAGGTAGTCCACATTGACCTCGAGGCCGAGGCCGACGATGGTCCGCGCGGCCGGGGCGAGCGGCACGGCGGGACGGCCCGGTCCGGAGCGCGCCACCGGGGCCAACTCGGTCAGGATTCCGGCCGCCACAAGCTGGTCGACCAGCGTCGACACCGTCGCTCTCGTCATGCCGGTCATGGCGGCGAGGTCCGCCCGCGACAGCGGCTCGGCGGCGTCGATGACCTGCCGCGCCACCAGCGCCAGGTTGCGCTCGCGCAGCGACCCTTGCCGGGCGGGTTCGGCGCTGTTCACATCTTGACCTCATCGCCTGCGGACGAATAAGTTCATCGGATATACAAACTAGCACAGGAGGTCGCCGTGCCCGGTGAGCAGATCCCGTTCTCCTTCGGCCTGTGGACCGTCGGCTGGCAGGCGCAGGACCCGTTCGGGGCCGCCACCCGGCCGGTGCTCGACCCGTCCTATGCGGTGCACAAGCTCGCCGAGCTCGGTGCCTGGGGGTTCACCTTCCACGACGACGACGTGGTGCCGTTCGGCGCCGACGACGACACCCGCGCGCGAGCGCTCGCGGCGGTGCGCAAGGCGGCCGACGAGACCGGCCTCGTCATCGAGATGCTCACCACGAACCTGTTCGGCCACCCGGTGTTCAAGGACGGCGCGCTGACCTCCAACGACCGCTCGGTGCGCCGGTTCGCGCTGCGCAAGCTGCTACGCAACGCCGACCTCGCCGCCGAGCTGGGTGCCCGCACCTTCGTGATGTGGGGCGGGCGCGAGGGCACCGAGTACGACGGCGCGAAGGACCTCAATGCGGCCCACGACCGCTACGCCGAGGGCATCGACACCGTCGCCGCCCACATCAAGCAGCAGGGCTACGACCTACGGATCGCGTTGGAGCCCAAGCCGAACGAGCCGCGTGGCGACCTGCTGCTGCCGACCATCGGTCATGCGCTCGCGCTGATCGCCCGGCTGGAGAACGGCGACATCGTCGGCCTCAACCCCGAGGTTGGCCATGAGCAGATGGCGGGCCTGAACTTCACCCACGGCATCGCGCAGGCGCTGTGGGCGGGCAAGCTGTTCCACCTCGACCTCAACGGGCAGCGCTCGATCAAGTACGACCAGGACCTGGTGTTCGGCCACGGCGACCTGCTGTCCGCGTTCTTCACCGTCGACCTGCTCGAACACGGCTTTCCGGCGGGCGGCCCGCGCTACCAGGGCGCGCGGCACTTCGACTACAAGCCGTCCCGCACCGAGACCGAACGCGGCGTGTGGGAGTCGGCACAGGCCAATATGGACACTTACCGCAGGCTCGCCGAGCGCACCGCGTCCTACCGGGCCGATCCCCGGGTGCACCAGGCGATGCGGCGCGCCGGTCTCATCGAGCTGGCCGAGCCCACGCTCGGCGACGGCGAGTCCATCGCCGACCTACTCGCCGACCGAACCGCCTTCGAGGACTTCGACCCCGACGCCGCCGCCGAGCGCGACTACGGCTTCGTCCAGCTGAACCAGCTCGCCGTCGAGCACCTGCTCGGCGCGGCGTGAGCGCGCTCAGATGACGCCGAGCAGCCTGGCGATGACGATCAGGACGAGCCAGATCGTCAACGCCAGCAGCAGCCGCAGCCAGAGTCGCTTCAGCATGGCCTACCCGGAACCCAGCAGCGTCGGGATGATGTCGTTGGCGACCAGGAAGTAGGTGAAGTAGCCGAAGAAGATCACCGCCCACACCATCGCGACCAGCCGCACACCGGTGATCCTGATCGGCTTGGGCACTGCCCTGCGGTTCAGCCAGATGAGCAGTGCGGAGTAGACGAACATCGAGATGCCGTTGAGCGCCGACGCGATCACCAGCAGCCGCAACGGTTCGTCCACACCGGACAACAGAATGACCGACCCGATGACGATCTCGGTCCAGACGATCGTGAAGTAGAGCTTGCTCTCGGACCACCGGACGCTGTCGCGCAGCCACTTGGTCTTGACGATGTCGCCGATGACGCGGCCGACGTGGTCGAGCACGCCGAGGTTGGTCGAGAACAGCACGACGCTGCCGGTCAGCCAGAACGCGGCGGGCAGCCAGTCGCCGATCCGGTCACCGAGGATCTCCCCCTCGGCGCGGATGAACGCGAAACTCTCCTCCCCGAACGTCCTGCCCTCGGCGACCACCGTGGCCACCGTGAGCACGCTGAAGATCACGATGGTGACGAGCCCGGCGACGAAGAAGAACCAGAACTGTTCGTGGTTCGCCACCCGCCACCAGCCCCGCCATCGGCGCATGTTCTCGCGGTCGGTGGGGAAGACGTTGCCGACCGACGCCTGCGCCTCGGGCGCGCCGGTGAACGGCGACTGGATCTTGGGGATGTAGGCGCCCATGCCCATGCCCTTGTCGCGAATCCAGTTGCTCTGCGCCAGGTTCACCGATCCGCCTGCGCCCGCGAAGGCGAGCGCGCCGAGCAGGACTGCCGCCGTGATGGCCGAGTCGGAGATCGGGCCGCCCACCATGGCGGGCATGGCCGCGTCGGTGACGAGTCCTGTCCAGTCACCCGGTTCGGTGGCGAGGAAGATCGCCATGACGAGGAAGGCGAAAATGACCGCCACCATGACCATCTGGAACTTCTCGACCACGGTGTAGACGACGGGTGACACAGTCAGCGCGATGCCGATGGCTATCAGCGCGAGCACGGTCACGATGTTGTTGGTACTGCTCGTCTCGCTCCAGCCGAACACGAAACCGGCGGTCGTCGACGCCCCGGTCGCCCATCCCGGCCACATCCAGGGAATCGCGGTGAACAAGATGAAGATCCACGCGAAATGCTTCCACAGCCTGGTGAATCCGGTGACCGCGGTTTCCCCGGTCGCGAGCGTGTACCGCTCGATCTCCATGTTGATGAAGTACTGGGTGAGAATGCCGAGCGCAGCCACCCAGACCAGCGCGAGACCGACGCGCGAGCTGACGAACGGCCAGAGCACGAACTCGCCGGAACCGATCGACACCGCCAGCAGAATGATGCTCGGTCCGATGATCTTGCGGAGTTTGACCGGCTCCGGCAGATCCCGATAACCGACCCCGGGAAGGAATCTGTCAGGTACGTCGGGGGAAATCTTGCCGTTTCCATGCCCAGCTGTCGTCTCCGCCATCATCATCTCCCCGTCGTAGCGGCAGAAGTTTGACGAGCAACGTAGCGCTCATCGCACCGCACGGCAAGAGAATGGGGAAAGAACACAATTCACCGGCGCAATTGTGTCATTCCGATGGCCGAATGGCTGGTGACCCAGTGTGGTTTTCCCACACGAATTGGGTCGTCCTGTGTGGACAGAATGCTCAGACGTCCAGCGGATAAACCCAACGTAGCCGTTTGAAACGAGCGAACCCCCGGTCGGCACTCAGCCAGGTCGCGTTGTTCTCGAGCGCGTAGGCCGCAAGGTAGGCGTCGGGCACGTCGTTTCCGCGCGCGTCGATGTCATCGGCCAGCGTCCGGAACAGCTCCCAATGGCGTTGTCCCGTGGACAGTTTCATCGCCGCTGGTGCCGCCAGCAGAGTGTCAACCGCCTGCCATGCGTCGCGGACGGACGTCGGCTCGGCGAAGACGCGCCGGTTGGTCATGCGGCTCGTCATCGTTGGCCAGCCGCTCAAGCAGCAGCCGATAGAGCGTAGACGAGAACGTTGACGTCAACGCAGCGGATCGACGGCGGCGGCTTCGTCCATGACGTCACCGAGCGAGGCGTCGGACATCAGATCAACGCCTGGCCGCAGTCCACCCGTACCCGTCGGCCGGACGACGTAGCGACCCGCCGCGCGCTGCTCCGCCGGGTGCAAGCCCCGCCGCACCGCGTCCTCGAGGACGGCGGACACCGTGCGTCCAGACCGCGCTGCCCGTTCCTTCACCTCGCGGTTAGAGCTCGTCATCGATCCGGATCGTCGTTCGCACGGATGTCAGCCTAGCGTCACGACCGGCGGCGTGGTGTGAGGCGGGCGTTCGGCAGCTCGGGCGCCGGCAGCCGCACCGGGTCGCCGACGTAACCGTCGACCCGCCCGAACTGGTCCGACTCGGCCTGCCATGCGTCCCGGAACCGCACGATCTCGTCATGGCTGCGGCCGACGAAGTTCCACCACATCACGATGTCCTCGGCGAACGGCTCCCCGCCGAGCAGCACCACCCGAGCCGGTTCCGCCGCGGAGTTCGCGAGCGTCAACACCGAGGCACCCACGCCGACATAGCCGAGCTCGGCGGGCGCCACCGGGGTCCCACTGACGCCGACCGTCCCCTGATCCACCAGCACGCCGTGCTCGAAACCGGGATCGACGTCCAGCTCGACCACGGCGCCCGGCACGAGCGTGATCTCCGCGCCCAGCAGCGGCGTGAACGTCCGCACCGGCGAGGACACCCCGGCCAGCGAGCCGAGGAAAACCCGGATCGCGGCACCATCGCGCTCGATCGGATCCGGCGCGTGGTGCTGGAAGTCGCGGGGCGCGTCCCGGTGCGCGTCAGGCAGCGCCACCCAGAGCTGGACGCCGTGCAGCACCGTGGTCGCCGGGGTCGACACCTCGGAGTGGCAGATGCCGTACCCGCCGGTCATCAGGTTCAGCTCCCCCGGCTCGACGAGCGCGTGCACGCCGGAGCTGTCGCGGTGCTCGACCTCGCCGGAGAACAGCCAACTCACCGTTTGCAGTCCGGTGTGCGGGTGCGGCGGCACGACCATGCCGCCGGTGTCGCGCACGTCCTCGGGTCCATAGTGGTCGGCGAAGCACCACGCCCCGATCAGCGACCGCGCCCGCTGCGGCAGCGTGCGCCGAACCCGCATCGCGCGCGGACCGCCGAGCGGCACCGCCCGCGATGTCACGATCTCGACGGGCGACCCGGCCGACTCGGCCCGGGGACGGCAGCGCGTCTCGACCGGATCGGCTTCGACGTTGCTCATGATCGTTCTCCCTGCTCGGCGGCCGCGAGCCGCCAGGTCACAGTATGCTCCTCACCCGGGCGCAGGTGGACGAGATCGACGCTGCTGCGGAAGGCATCCGGCGGACACGTCATCGGCTCGACCGCGAGGCCGGTGCGATGCAGCTCCGGCTCGGGCCGGTCGGCGGTGTGCAGCTGGACCCACCGACAGTGCTCGTCCCAGCTGATGCGTGTGCCGCCGCCGTCCGGACCGGTGAGCACCGCGCTGGCGTGCCCCGGGACGGCGAAGGCGTGGTCGATGAACACCGAACCGATCGGACGCGGCTCGCGGAAGTCGTACGACGTGCCGTCGACCGTGCGCTCGCCGGTCGGCAGCAGCCGGTCGGGGTCGACGTCGAGATAGCGCTCGGCGGGCAGCCGCAGCGTCCAGTCGTCCACCCGACCCCCGCCCACCACCAGATAGGGGTGGATCGAGCAGCCGTAGGGCGCCGTCGCGTACCCCATGTTGCGGGCGGTCAGCCGGGCTTCGAGGCCGTCGGCGTCGAGCCGGTACGTCATGCCGAGGTCGAGCTGGAACGGGTATCCGGGCTGGGGCGAGAGCCGATGCCGCAGCACGACGGCCTCGGTCGAGCGGCGCACCACATCCCACGGCAGGTCCGCGACGAGCCCGTGCAGCGCGGCGGCGCGGTCCGGCTCGTTGATCGGCAGTTCGTGCTCGGCGCCGTCGTAGCGGTAGCGGCCGTCGCCGATGCGGTTCGGCCACGGCGCGAGCACCGCGCCGCTGTAGACCGGCCGGGCCGCGTCGGCGGCGAAGCCGCGCACCAGCGGCCGGCCCTGGTGCGCCAGCAGCCGGAGGGTGGCGCCCAGCGGCGTCACCGCGGCGGTGTACCCGTGTGCCCGCAGGTCGATGTCCATCGAGGCGGCAGGTTACCGCCCGTCGCGCAGGACCGAGCGGAGGCTGTCGAGCACGCCCACGTCCTCGATGGTCGACGGCACCGGCTCGTCCCTGCCGTCCGCGATGCCGCGCATGGTCTTGCGCAGGATCTTGCCGGAGCGGGTCTTGGGCAGCGCGTCGACCACCGACACGTCCCGGAACGCGGCCACCGGCCCGATGTCACGCCGTACCGCCTCGACCAGCTCGTCGTGCAGCGTGCCCTCCTCGACGTCCACACCGGACTTGAGCACGACGAACCCGCGTGGCACCTGGCCCTTGAGCGCGTCGTAGACGCCGATCACGGCGCACTCGGCAACCGCGGGATGCGTCGCGAGCGCGGCCTCGATGGACCCGGTGGACAGCCGGTGCCCGGCGACGTTGATGACGTCGTCGGTGCGGCCCATGACGAACAGGTAGCCGTCGGAGTCGAGGTAGCCGGAGTCGCCGGTGAGGTAGTAGCCGTCGTAGCGGGACAGATAGGACTCGACGTAGCGGTCGTCGTCGCCCCACAGCGTCGGCAGCGTGCCGGGCGGCAGCGGGAGCTTGATCGCGATGGCGCCCTCCTGCCCGGCGGGCACCTGTTCGCCTTGCTGGTCGAGGATCTGGACGTCGTAGCCGGGCACCGGCATGGTGGCCGAGCCGGGCTTGACCGGCATCGTCTCGAGCCCGCGCGGGTTGGCGGCGATCGGCCAGCCGGTCTCGGTCTGCCACCAGTGGTCGATCACCGGCACGCCGAGCTTGTCGTGCGCCCAGTGGTAGGTCTCCGGGTCGAGTCGCTCGCCCGCCATGAACAGCGTCCGGAACGCCGACAGGTCGTAGTTGGCCAGCTCGGCGGCGTCGGGGTCCATCTTCTTGATGGCACGCAGCGCGGTCGGGGCGGTGAACAGCGCCGTGGCGCCGTGCTCGGCGATCACCCGCCAGAACGCGCCCGCGTCGGGGGTGCCGACCGGCTTGCCCTCGTAGAGCACGGTCGTCGCCCCGATCAGCAGCGGGCCGTAGACGATGTAGGAGTGACCGACGACCCAGCCGACGTCGGAGGCGGTCCACCAGACGTCGCCGGGTGAGACGTCGTAGACGTTGCGCATCGACCAGGCCAGCGCGACCGCGTGACCGCCGGTGTCGCGGACGACGCCCTTCGGCTTCCCGGTCGTGCCCGAGGTGTAGAGGATGTAGAGCGGGTCTGTCGCCGCGACCGGCACCGGATCGGCCGGGGTGGCGTCCGTGACCAGCTCCTGCCAGTCCACGTCGCGGGCGGTCATCTCGGCTCGTGCGGCCTCCCGTTGCAGCATCACCACCCGGTCTGGCTGGTGGGCCGTGGTCGTCAGCGCCTCGTCGATGATCGGCTTGTACTCGACCAACCTGGTCGGCTCGATGCCGCAGGACGCCGCCACGATGACCTTCGGCTGGGCGTCCTCGACCCTGGCCGCCAGCTCCTTCGGCGCGAACCCGCCGAAGACGACCGAGTGGATGGCGCCGATGCGCGCACAGCCGAGCATCGCGACGATGGCCTCCGGCACCATCGGCATGTAGATGATCACCCGGTCGCCCTTGCCGACGCCGAGTGAGGCGAGCGCGCCCGCGAAGGTGGCGACCCTGTCGCGCAACTCGGCGTAGGTGTAGGACGCCTTGCTGCCGGTGACCGGTGAGTCGTAGATCAGCGCCGTCTGCTCGCCCCGGCCGGACTCGACGTGCCGGTCGAGGGCGTTGTAGGCGGTGTTCAGCTCGCCGTCGGGGAACCAGCGGTACAGCGGCGCCCGGGAGTCGTCCAGTGCCGTGGTGGGCTTGCGGATCCAGTCGATGTCCTCGGCCGCGGCCAGCCAGAACCCCTCCGGGTCGGTCAGGCTCTGCTGGTACACCTTCGCGTAGGAAGCCATGGACCCATGGGTACACCGAGACCCGCCGGGCTGGCTACCCCCACTTATGGTGGTCAACGGGTGTACATGCGATCTGCGTGCATGTAAAGTGCATGTATGGCTAACGTGCAGATTCGCGATGTGCCAGACCAAGTGCGCGACACGCTGGCTGAGGTGGCACGGTCACGCGGGCAGTCGACGCAGGCATACCTGCGTAACCTGCTGGAACAGGAGGCGCGGCGTGCCAGCAACAGCGCGCTGCTGAACCGGGTTCGCTCCGTTGGCGGTGGTTACGCCGCCGAGCCAGGCGAGACGGCGCGAGAGATCGAGGGAATCCGAAACGATCGCGACCGGCGGAACACCGCGTGATCGTCGTCGATGCGTCGCTCATGGTCGACGCTCTCACCGACGATGGCGAGCAAGGGCGGCGCGCGCACGCGGCATTGAGCGCGGATCCGCACTGGGCTGCACCAGTGCATCTTCCGGTCGAGGTGACGTCGGCCGTCCGGGCACGCTGGCTCGCCGGCAAGATCAGCGACGAGCGCGCCGACGAAGTCGCGGCCACCCTGCACCGGCTCACCGTCGACTACGCGGGCTGGGGCGAGATCGCCGAGCGGGTCTGGGAACTGCGCCACAACTTCACGCCGTACGACGCGGCCTACATCGCGGTCGCCGAGATACGTGGTTGTCCGCTAGTAACCGCCGATCGGAAACTCGTCGGCGATTCGGTGCACCACTGCACCGTACGCGTCGTCGGCGACTGATCATCGCCGCAACGCCCGGCGGACGACACCGCCGCGCCGCCGCCGTGGCAACCGGCCCGCGATGGCGTCGTCGAGCAGCGCGCCGACGGTTTCCCTGGCGCAGGTCCGGTTGGCGCCGATGCCGCCGGATGGCCCGCGCTTGATCCAGCCGACCACGTAGGTTCCGGGTGCGACCCGCCCGCCGGTGTGCGGGATCGTGCCGGTGCGCTCGTCGAACCGCAGGTCGCCGACCGGGGCGCCGCGATGGCCGACCGCCCTGATGACCCGCCCGGCCGCGATCTCGACGTCCTCGCCGCCGGTGACCCGCAGCCCGCGCACCTGGGTGTCGCCGGTGAACGCGCGCGGCGCGGAGTGGAACCGGAGCACGATGCGGCGTTGCCCGTGCGGCGGTGGCGCCGTCCAGTCGACGGCCTCGCGCCGGACGCCGCGCAGCAGGGCGGCCTTGTCGCCGCGAGCCGCGGTGTCGATGGCCTGCCCGATGCGGTCGTCGTGCTCGTCGACCACGAGGTCGACGTCGTGGCGACCGGCGAGCCCGAGCAGCTCCGGCCCGGTGTAGGCGGCGTCCTCCGGACCACGACGGCCGAGGACGACGACCTCGCGGACCTTGCTGGACCGCAGCCGTTCCAGCGCGTCCGGCGAGATGCGGGTGTTCGCCAACTCGGCCGGGTCCATGGTCAGGATCCGCGCCACGTCGAGCGCCACGTTGCCGTTGCCGACGAGGACGACGCGCTCCGCCGCCAGGTCCACGGCGTCGGCCGGAACGTCGGGGTGACCGTTGTACCAGCCGACCACGGTGGTCGCGGCGAGGCTGCCGGGCAGGTCCTCGCCGGGGACGCCGAGGTCGCGCGGCGATGACGCGCCGACCGCGTAGATCACGGCGTCGTGCCGCGCCGCCAGCTCGGCCGCGCTGATGTCGGTGCCGACCTCGACGCCGAGCCGGAGCCGGAGCCGGGGATGGTGGTGGAAGCGGGCGAAGGTCTCGCCGATCTTCCTGGTCGAGGTGTGGTCGGGCGCGACGCCATGCCGCACCAGGCCACCGGCGACCGGCAGCCGGTCGATCAACGTCACCCGGGAGTTGGTGTGCGACAGCAGGTCCTCGACGGCATACATCCCGGCGGGCCCCGTGCCCACCACGGCCACGTCGAGCGGCGCGAAGCCGGCGGGGATGGCACGGTCGAACACCGGCTCGCCCCAGGCGTGGAAGTTCGGTCCTGGGTCGCCGTCCGATGTGGACTTTCCGTCGTAGTAGGAGGCGTTGATGTCCGCATACGGCTTGAGCTGCTCGGTCAGGCTCGCCACCGGGAAGATCGCGTCGACCGGGCAGGCGTCCGCGCAGGCACCGCAGTCGATGCACGCCTGCGGGTCGATGTAGAGCATGCCGGTGCTGCCGAAGTCCGGCTCGCCCGGCGCGGGGTGGATGCAGTTCACCGGGCACACCGACACACAGGACGCGTCGGCGCAGCAGGTCTGGGTGATCGCGAAGGCCATGGCTCAGATCAGGTTCGCGCGCTGGTAGAACCACATCGCAGGCTTGGTGAGCAGCCCGGCCGAGCTGAGGAACTCCATCAGCCCGGAGCAGCTCGACCGCAACATCGCCTTGTGGTGCTCGTTGGCCTTCGCCTCGCGCAGCGCGCGCTCGCGGTCGAGACCGGCGTTGGCGTACACCTGCTTGTTGACCATGCTGGTGACGATGAAGTACGCGGTGATCGCGACGGCGAGCGCGTCGAGCCGCCGCCGCAGCCGGCCCGACCCGGCGAGGCGCGCCCGGGTCTCCTCGCGGGCGAACTTCATGTGCCGCGACTCCTCGACGACGTGGATGTTGTTGATGGTGCGGATGAACGGCACCACCCGCTCGTCGCGCATCCAGTCGCGCTGCATGACGTCGAGGACCTCCTCGGCGACCAGGATGGCGGCGTAGGCGGACTCGCCGAACGCGACGGTCTTGAACAGCCTTCCCAGCTCGACGACGACGCGGCTCGGGCGGTAGGCGGGCGCGCCGAGCTTGGCGGCGCCGCGCGCGAACATGATCGAGTGGCGGCACTCGTCGGCGATCTCGGTCAGCGCCCACTGGAAGTTCGGGTCGGTGGGGTCCTTGGCGTAGAAGTCCCGCAGCATCAGCTGCTGCAGGATCATCTCGAACCAGATTCCGGTGCTGGCCACCGACGCCGCCTCCTGGCGGGTCAGCTCACGCTGCTGCTCAGGCGTCATCTCCTCCCAGTACGACGTGCCGTACAGCGTGCTCCACTCCGGGCTGGCGCCGTGGTGGCTGGTGTCGAGCGGCGTCTCCCAGTCCACCTCGGCGGCCGGGTCGTAGGAGAGCGTCTCCGACGAGTGCAGCAGCCTGCGTGCGACGTCGTGCCGGTCGCCCTGTCCCGGAGCGGTGGTGGTCATGCGTGCCTCCCTCGACGTGTGTGTTACTCGAAGTAACGTTACATGAAGTCACACTAACTTCCACACGCCTGCACGTCGAGTTCGGATGTGACTCACACCACGATGGGCGTCAGAAGATCGTGCGGATCGCATCGATCACGCGGTCGTTCTCATCGAGCACAGGGATGAGCTGCCACTTGTCGAACACGGTGCACGGATGCGACAGCCCGAGCTCGACGACATCGCCGACGCGCAGCAGCCCCGGTTCGGTGTCGCAGAAGCCGTGGTGGTCGTTCAGCTCGACGACGCGGGCCTGCCCGGCTGCCGGGATGCGCTCGCCGCCGCGATGCACCGCGCGCACCACCGGCAGGTCGACGTCGAACGACACGTCGCGCTTGCCGACGCCGAGCAGTGCCCGGCCCGGCTCGGGGCACGACAGCACCCGGGCGAAGCAGGACAGTGCGGGCAGCAGCGGGTCGGGGTCGGCGCCGCTGCGCAGCGGCGAGCTGCGCTCGTAGCCGAGGTCGTCGTGGGTGAGGTAGCAGCCGGAGCGGATGACGCGCCGCACCGGCCTGCTCAGCGGCGGGATCGCGGCGAACGCGTCGGCGACCAGGTCGGGATAGCCGCTGCCGCCCGCGGTCACCACGATCTCCTCGGCATCGGCGAACACGTCCCGCTCGTCGGCCCGGACGAGCAGGTCGACGAGCCGGTCGAGCCACGCTCGTGCCGAGGCGAGCGCATCGGCGTCGCGGTGCTGCGGCAGCACGCCCTCGTAGCCCTCGA
Organism: Actinophytocola sp.; assembly: GCA_009377395.1. Lineage (GTDB taxonomy): Bacteria > Actinomycetota > Actinomycetes > Mycobacteriales > Pseudonocardiaceae > Haloechinothrix_A. Next base: position 28,399 of record WHUB01000014.1, read on the forward strand.
TGCCCGCCAGCCGCAGCCGCTCGCTGCGCGCAACCCGCTCGGCGAGGTCGAGCGCGTCGGCGGCGTCGCGCATCCCGGTGCGCCGCCCCGGCACGCCGAGCTCGACCAGCACCGGCAGCGGGCGCGCGGCCGGTGGGAGGTGTCGCAGCATGAGGTCGAGCGCCGCGTCGGAGTCCACCAGGCACAGTGGCTCGAAACCCGGGTCGGCCAGCGCGCCGGACAGCCACGCGAGCTGTCCGGGCTCGACGATCTCGTTGGCGATCAGCACCCGTGGCACGCCGTGCTCCCGCATGATGCGCGCCTGCGCCACCGTGGCCGCGGTGATGGCCCAGGCGCCCCGGTCGAGCTGCGCCGACCACAGTTGCGGCGCCATCGTGGTCTTGCCGTGCGGGGCCAGGTCGACGCCGTGCTCGCGGCACCACCGCGCGAACCGGTCGAGGTTGTGCGTCAGCGCGGATTCCCGCAGCACGACGGCGGGCAGCCAGAGGTCTGCCAGCCGCCACCCGGCGGCTCGGACCTTGGCCGGGGAGATCGGGCTTTCCGGCAGGCTGCGGGCGGGTACCGGCTCGTCATCCACAGGCGGCATGGCCCCATCATGCCGTGCCTCGCGCTCAGCCGGTCTGGTCGAGCAGCGGCAGGAACGATCGGCTGAGCAGTCCGGTGCCGGTTCCGGCCGGCCTCGGCCCGAGCGACGTCCCGCCGTAGACGACGTTGCCGTCTGGGCGCTGGTAGGTCTGCCAGGTGTGCGTCGGGCCGTAGCCCACACCCGGCTCGGAGTAGTCGCACACGCCGTTCGGGAACGTCTCGGTCAGCCGCCGCCACTGCGCGTCGGTGAACGTGACCGGGTAGTAGTCCATCCGCCGTAGCGGCTTCAGCCGGCAGGCGTTGACGTCGTTGGTGACCGGACCGCCCGCGATGCCGCGCGGGGTGTCGTAGCGCGTCTGCGCCTCCGGCCGCTCGCACACCGCGCCGACGCCGGGCACCTGGACCTGCTCGAGACCGGGCAGGCTGGAGCAGCGGTCCTGCAGGTCGTCGGGCCGATTGGCGACGATCTTGTCCGGCAACGGCGACGCGCTGTCGTCGGCCTCCACCGCGGTCAGCCACCTGTCCATCGCCAGCAGCGCTTCGGTCGCCCAGTCCGGGTCGCCGAGCAACGGTGTCTCGCCGAACCACATCACGAGGTTTCGGGTGTGGCCCTGCTCGCGCTCCAGCCGCGACTTGGTCCAGAACGCGTGGCCGTAGTCGTGCGCCGCGCCGGGATCGGGGCCGCCGTGGTTGATGATGGCGACGCCGGACAGGTTGCCGGTGGTGTTGATCAGTCCGGTGCGGTAGGCGTTGGCCAGGGCGGGCATGTCGCCGGGGTACCGGCCGTCGACGTGCTCGCCGTCGATGGTCAGCGTGCCGACCTTCGCGTTCAGGTCGACGAACTGCGCCGGGGTGATGTCGCCGCGCTGAAGCGCTTCGAGTCCATACTGGACACCCTCGTTGCCCGCCGGGACACCCGCGAAGCCGCGTCCGATCTCCCGCTCCTGCGGACCCCACGCCTCCCGCTGCCGTGGCCCGAGGGCGTTGATCATGTAGTCGAGCAGGTAGCAGCGCTCACCACCGGGGTTGGTCTCGGGGTCGTAGCGGACGTCGTCCGGCACACCCCGGCACGGGTAGGCCGGGTCGGACAGCCGCTTGGTGAACAGCTCGTCCGAGACGACGGCGTTGGCATGCGAGACGTGTCCCTCGACCTGGCCGAACTGGCTGGGCGACCAGGCGACGCCCTGTCCCCACCGCGACGGGTCCTCGAAGTACCGCCGCAGCAGGTGATAGTCGAGGAACTGGGCCAGCGTGCTCATGGTGTCCGGATAGGAGCATGTGGTGATCAGTCCCTGATAGACACCCGGGTAGGCGTTGGCGACCATGTTCTGCACGATCGAGCCGCCCGAGCAGCCGCTGCCGACGGTGTAGCGGATGGCGCCGTACTGCTCGACAAGGCGTTCCTTGGCCATGACCAGCGACTCCGCCTGGGTGAGCAGATTGCAGTTGTGGCCGAGGTTGTTCAGCGCCGTCGACATCACCGCGAAACCCCTGCCCAGCGCGGTGATGGAGCTGTCGGTGTAGCCGGGCACGTCGGCCAGGGTGCCGGAGTAGTCGGCCAGCGGCGCCACGCCCGAGGCGTGGTCGGTGCCGCAGTTGCCGCCGTGCGGGACGAAAACCTTGTGGTTCCACTGCCGCTGCGGCGCCCACGGTTCCCACTTCTTGCCCGGCCGGAAGAGCTGCAGGATCTTGTACTCGTCGCGGTCCTGGTAGCCGACCTCCTGCCGCACGATGAACGGCACCTCGACGCCCTGGTCCGTGGTCGTCATCGCGACGTCCGACGGCGGGTTCTGCGGGTCGTACGGCTTGAGGTCGGTCTCGGCCGGGTTTGTCGACTTGTAGCGGAAGCTGTACTCGGGCGGCTGGTTGCACTGGGCGTCCCGCGCGCCGGACTGGCACTGCCAGGGCTGGACGTGCGGGCCGGAGAAGACCGGGCCGCCGTTCGGGTGGTTGGTGATCACGAGCTCGTCCGATGCGCCGCCACCGCTCGCCCGCAGCACGCTACGGCCGAGCGGGAGGCCGGTCACGAGGCCCGCGAACCGGCGGTCGGGGCGCGGCGCGAACGCGTCGGTGACGTCCCGGTTGCCGAGCCACACCCGGACCTGCGACGGGTCGATGCCCGCCGGCAGTCCAATCGCGATCAGTGCGTCCCCGCCGGAGACGAGGTCGGCGCGGTTGGACAGCACCCGGATCTGGAGCGCATCGACCGGCGCCGCGGCGACCGGCGTGATCAACCCACCGGCAAGAGCGGTCGTCGTCAGCAGCAGAAGCAGCCAGCGGAAGGCACCCATGACCTCCCTAACGTCCGTCACGGCGTGCGGTAACGCGAATCGTTATCGCAACGGCCGCCGGTCCGCTGCCACGCCCGCGCGCCCAGATCGAACGTCATCAGCTCCGGCCGCACGTAGTCGTGCGGATCGACCAGCCACCGCAGCCTCGGCGACGCGCCGTACTGCGCGAGCTCGCGGCGCATCGGCGCCTCGTAGTCGTCGGCGCTGCCGTACTCGGCGACGAAGTCGTGGTGCAGCGGGATGAAGATCTTCGGACACAGCGTCGCGACGTACATCGCCGGGTCGCGCAGGCCGTTGGTGACCTGGTTGAAACCGAGCACCGCGCCCGCCTGCACGTCGGTCGGCGGCAGCGCGCGCAGCCGGTCGAACACTCCCGGCGCCTGTTCCTTGAGCGGGCCGGAGCTGTCGTGCCAGCTGAGCGCGAAATCGCGCGCCCGGAACTGGTAGAGCACGCTGCCGCCCTCGTCGCCCTCCGGCGAGTGCGCGAACGCGCCGGGACCGGGCGGATGCAGCAACACAGAGCCGGGATCAGGCACCGGCAGCACCACGTTGGCCGGGTCTCGGCTCGGGTCCGGCGGTTCGGCGGCGGAGTGCACGTGCTCGATGGCGGTGACGCCGACGCCGTTCAGCAGCCGGTCGCTGTCGGCACGGTATCCGGGCTTCGCCCCGGCCGGGATCATGCTCCGGCAGTCGATCGCGGCGTCCGGCCCGCCGTAGGCCTCGGCCTGTGCGCGGGCCTGGGCGCAGTGTTCGCCGGCGCCGACCACGGTCGCGCCGGTCCGCACCGCGATCTCGCCCGCGGTGTCGGCGTGGTCGAAGTGGCCGTGGCCGATGAACAGGTGCGAGGGGTCGAGCGCGACCAGTTCGTCGAGCGTGGTCGGCACGTAGTTCGGCTTGTCCTCGCGCTTGTGGATGTAGCTGTCGAGCAGCACGACGTGGCCCCGGATCGACGCCGCGAGCGTGCCGACGCTGAGCCACGAGAGGATGACGCGATCGCTGCGCACCGCGCCGCTCTGGGGATCGACGTTCTCGGCACCGAAGATGTGCTGCCGCGCCGAGACGAGGGCGTCGTCCGCCGTCGCGGGTGCGACGCTCACGACGCCGAGCACGAGCAGCACGGTCACCACGACGAAGGCCAGTCGACGCATACCGACCTAACGATCATCGGCCGTGATCGCTACGCCTCGGGGCGGGCGGCGTCCCAGAGTTCGGCGGTGAGGCTTTCGGCGGGCGTGTCGGTGGCGTGGCGGTAGCCGGTGCCCGCCCACAGCGAGAGCCCGTCCGGGTCGTCCTGCGCGGCGGCGGCAGCGCGCAGTGGCTGGGTGAGCTGGTTGACCAGCGGGTACCCGGCGACCGCTGTGGCGTCGTGCTCGTCGATGAACCGGTTGCGCAGCCCCCGCGCGTAACGCCCCGAGAAGGCCCGCGTCATCACCGTGGTCGTGAACCGGGGATCGGCAAGCGCCCGTTTGTGAGCGGGTTTCGCGCCGGACTCCGGCGTGCGCAGGTACGCCGTGCCGAGCTGCACGGCACGCGCGCCCGCCCGCAGCACAGCCGCGATGTCGGCGCCGGTGGCAAGCCCGCCCGCCGCGATCAGCGGCAGCGAGGTGCGCCCACCGACCGCGCCGAGCAGCTCCCGCAGCGGGGTCGCGCCAGGATCGGCGTCGGGGTCGTGGGTGCCGCTGTGCCCACCGGCATCCGGGCCCTGCACGCAGAGCGCGTCCACGCCGAGGCGGTCGGCGGCCTGCGCCTCCGCCACCGACGTCACGGTGGCGACGAGGTAGCTGCCGACGCCGTGCAGGTCCGCGACGACCTCCGCCGACGGCAGCCCGAACGTGAACGACACCACCGGCACGGGGTCGGCCAGCAGCAGGGCGATCTTCTCGCCCCACCCGTCGTCGTCACCGGGGTCGGGCTCAGGCAGGGACGCGCCGTAGCGGTCGGCCTCAGACCGCAGCTCCTCGCGGTAGCCGGCGATCGCGGACAGGTCGGGCGGTGGCTGCGGCACGAACAGGTTGACGCCGAACGGCGCGTCGGTCCGCCCGCGCAGGTCCTCGATCTGCTCGGCCAGCGCGTCCGGCGTCTTGTACCCGGCCGCGAGAAAACCCAGCCCACCGGCTCGGCACACCGCGGCGGCCAGCGCCGGAGTGGACGGACCACCCGCCATGGGCGCCACCACGATCGGCGTGCGCAGCTCCGTGAGATCGAACATCGGACCCACCTCCACCCAGCATTGTGGATCACGGGCAGTTGGCGGGGTCGAGCGCGGTGGTGCGGGGGGTGACGTCGGGCCAGCCGGGCAGGTCCTTCTCGTCCCGGACCGGCTCGGTGCACCCCAGCTCCTCGCCACCCCAGCGCCACACCTTCGCCCACCAGCTCGACCGGCCGGGCTCGTGCTGGACCGCGACGACGAGGAACCCGCCGTCTTTGCCGAGGCGGACGTCGATGGACTCCTTGCCGAATGGCGTCGGGTGCCTGCCGTCGAAGAACCAACCGGAGCTGGTGCGCGACAGGCCGAGCACGTCGTTGGTGTCGCCGAGGTCGTAGGTGTCGAGCAGGCACACCGCAGGCTGGCGGTTGAAGACGAAGCACCGCAGCGAGTCCGCGCGCACGTAGGCGCCGATGCGGCCTCGCAGGCCCTGAGCCTCCCCGAGGTCTGGGCCGTCGGACCTGCCGCCGTCGGCGATCTGGTGCCCGCCGGCGCGCAACACCCAGTCGCCGTAAAGGTCGTCACCCGCTGCGGGCACGTTCTTCGCGGCCAGTTCGAGCTTCTCGCCCCTGACGTCGACGGTCTGGATCACGCACATCTCGCCGGCGGGGCACGCGGGCGGTTCGGAGGTCGGGGCGGGCGGCGGCGTGATGGGCTGGACGTCGCGGTCGACGTTGAGCAGCACCACCGCGAGACCGGCGGCCAGCGCGAACATCGCCGCCGCTGCCGCGAGCACGGTCCAGCGCCGGTGGTTCGGCTGCGGCAACTCGGGTGGCAGGTCCAGCGATTCCTCGGTCACCTGGTCCGCGCGGGCGTGCAGCGCGTCGCGGAGCAGCTGTTCGGTGCGGTCGGCCATCACACGTCCTCCTCGGTGAGCAGGGTGCGTAGCGTCGCGATGCCGCGTGCCGCCTGGGATTTCACGGTCCCCTCGTGGATGTCGAGCGCGTCGGCGACGGCGGCGACCGAGAGGTCGCAGTAGTACCGCAGCACCAGCACCTCCCGCTGCCGGCGCGGCAGCGTCTCCAGGGCGGCGAGCACACCGCGGTGCTCCTCGGACAGCTCGACGACGTCCGGCGGGCCTGGGGCCGACGGGTCGATCGGCGGCACCTTTCTGCGACCGAGGACATGCCTGCGTTGCAGCGAGCGCACCTGGTTGACGACGGCGCGGCGCAGGTACGGCAGGGCGGTTTCGGGGGTGCGCGGCAGGGTCCGCGTGTGCCACATCCTGGTGAAGACGTCCTGTACGACGTCCTCGGCCGCCGCCTTGTCGCCGAGCAGCAGCATGCCGAGCCGCACCAGCGCCAGGCGGTGTCGCCGGTACAGCTCCGGCAGGGACGCCCCCGCCACCGCCAGCGCGACGGGAGCCACCGGCTCCGTGACACCGTCGTCCATGGCAACTCCCTCGTCGGCGTTCACGGTGAAGTCGCACGAACCGCCCTCCGGGTTGCATTCGCGGCACGGGCTGTATCGGTCATACTGGGCGCATGGCGAAGTCACGGGTGCTCTACAGCGAGCATCGGCCCTACACCGTGGCCGACAGCCTCGATGAGCTGGTCGGGCCGACGACCGGCCTCGTCGAGCTGCCCTCCCGCCTCGACTGGTCCGAGCAGGGCACCTACGACCTCGATGAGCCCCGCGAGCTGAACCTGATGTACGAGGTAGTCCTTCGCGAGGCGATGGACGTCCAGGATCTTCGCCGCTACCTCGACGGACCGATGCTGCGCACGGTGTGGCGGCGTCTCTTCCTGCCACAGCGGGTCAGGGATCTCTGGGAACGGCGGTTCCCCGAGCTGGCGGACACGTCCTCCTGAATGAACCCACTCCACGAACGCCTGGCGCGCGTCGGGCTCAGCGCGATCGGCCGGTTCGGCTTCTGCCTGGCCGGTGGCTACGCGGTGCAGGCGCATGGGTTCGTGCATCGTCAGTCCGAGGACGTCGACCTGTTCGCCACGATGGACATCGCCGACACGTTCCCGGACGCGGTGCAGGAGCTGCTGGCCGCCTATCGGGCGGATGGCCTGGACGCGACGGTGACCCGGAGCGGCGCGCTGTTCGGTCGCGGGGCGGTGCGTGACTACATCGACGTCGACGGCATCATGCGGTCCGGTCGCTACCCGATGCCACGGTTGCTCGAGCTCGCCGTCGAGCACGACCCGGGGTTTCGTGCCGACATGTTCGCCGACGCGCTGCTGGCGGTGCGCCGGCTGCCGTGCTCGGCCTTCGAGGCGTACGACATGTCGGCCGCTGACGCCGAGGCGCTCGTCGCCCGGGTCCTCGACTACGCCACGAAGGTGCACGCCGCAGGCTCACCCTAGCCCGATGCGAACGGTCGTGCTATAACTGCTGTATGAGCAAGGGCGCGACGACGAAGCGGGCCATCCTCGATCATGCGGCCGAGGTCGCCAGCGAGGTCGGCCTGCGCGGCCTGACGATCGGCAGCCTCGCCACCAGGACGGAGCTGTCCAAGAGCGGGCTGTTCGCGCACTTCCGCTCCAAGGAGGCGCTACAGCTCGCGGTGCTGCGGCACGCGCGCGAGCGCTATGTCGACAACGTGCTGCGCCCTGCGGTCGCCGAACCGCGCGGCGAGCCGAGGGTGCGCGCGCTGTTCGAGCGCTCGCTCGCGTGGATGCGCGGCGACGTCCTGCCTGGTGGCTGCCCGTTCACCGCGGCGAGCATGGAGTTCGACGACCAGCCGGGCACCGTTCGCGACTTCCTGGTCAGCGACCAGCGCGACCTGCTCGACAGCATCGCCCAGGTGTTCCGCACCGGCATCGCCGAGGGTCACTTCCGCGCCGACGCCGATCCGGAGCAGTTCGCGCAGGACATGCTCGGTATCGAGATGTCCTACATGCACGCACACCGGCTGCTCCATGACCCGAAGGCCGAAGACCGCGCCAAGACCGCGTTCGAGGCGCTGCTGACCGCGGCGCGCTGACCGGAATCCCACCACCCGAAGGGAAGCACCATCATCGCGATCCAGCTGCCACTAGCAAATAGCACGATCGTTCGTTTTAAATCTCGGCGGACGTCCTCGCTGGCCGTTGAGACGGTCCGCGGCCACCACCTGCCGGGAATCGAGGCCATGGCGGGCTCGCTGTCGGTCCGGTCGCTGTACCACCGGTTCTTCGTGGGCACCCCGGCACTGCCGCGCCCGCTGCTGCGCCAGCTCGCCACGCTGGATCACGACCAGCGCGAGGCCGTCGTCGCGGTGCACGACGGCCAGGTCATCGGCCTCGCGCAGTACGTGCGCGCCCCGGACACCCGGCGGGCGGAGCTGGCGGTGCTGGTCGTGGACGCCTGGCAGCACCGGGGCGTCGGTCGTCGCATGGTCAGCAGGCTCGCCACGCTGGCCGCCCGCCGGGGCATCACCAGCTTCGACGCGTCCGTGCTGCCGGAGAACCAGGCGGCCCTGCGCGCCGTGGCGCGGCTGTGGCCGGGCGCCGCGCCACGCCCCGACGACGACTGCCTGCACTACGAACTCCCCACATTTCTGCTGTGCCGGTAGACCCGCTCACGTAACGTCGCGGGGATGACGACCAGGATCACGCCCCGGCAGGACCGCACCGTGGTGACGCGGCGATGGCTGCTGCTCACGGCGGTGATCCTGGTCGCGATCAACCTGCGTGGCCCGATCGCGGCCGTCTCACCGGTGCTGCCCGAGCTGCGTACCACGCTCGGCCTCGGCTCGGGCAGCGCGTCGCTGCTGACCTCGATACCGGTGCTCTGCTTCTCGATCGCGGCACCGGCGGCGAGCCTGCTCGCGGCCAGGACCGGGCTGGAACGCGCGATCAGCATCAGCCTGGCCGGGATCGCGCTCGGCACCGTGGTGCGTTCGCTCGACGGCCCGTCCGCGATGCTGGTGGGCACCGTCGTGATCGGAGTGGCCATCACGGTGGGCAACGTGGTCATACCGGTGGTGATCAAGCGGGACTTTCCCGACCGGCTCGGCGCGGTCACCGGCCTGTACACCGCGGCGCTGGCAGGCGGGGCGGCGCTCACCGCCGCCCTGACCGCGCCGATCGCAGCGGTCAGCGGATGGCGACTCGCGCTCGGCGTCTGGGCCGGGATCACGGTAGTGGCCTGGTGCGCCTGGGCCGCCGCGCTGCCGGCCCGGCCCGGTACCGCGACCAGGCAGGACGGCAGCCGCGCCCGCGACGTCTGGCGGCATCCAGTCGCCTGGGCGCTCGTGCTCTTCCTGGGCTGTCAGTCCACGTTGTACTACTCGACGACGGCGTGGCTGCCGACCATCCTCGTCGACGACGCCGGAACCAGCAGCGCGACCGGAGGCGCCGCGATGTCGCTGTTCCAGCTGACCGGCATCGCCACGACGCTCATCATCCCGCCGGTCGCGACGAGGCTCGCCGGTCAGCGCGGCCTGGCGTTGCTCGTCGCGACGCTCTGGCTCCTCGCGCTGTCCGGTCTGCTACTGCTGCCCTCGGCCTGGCCACTGTGGAGCGTCGTCGGGGGATTCGCCCAGGGTGCGGGGATCGGGCTGGCGTTCACGCTGGTGATCCTGCGCGCCCGCCGGACCGCGTCGGTCGCGGCGCTGTCCGGATTGGTGCAGGGCTTCGGTTACGCCATGGGAGCGTCCGGTCCGCTGGTCATGGGCGTGCTCGTCGACGTGACCGGCGACTGGTCGGTGCCGCTGTTCACCCTGCTCGGCCTGGCCGCCGTTCTCGGCGCGGCCGGTCTCGCGGCAGGGCGCGCCGGGGCTTCCGTCGACGGCTGACCGTCGCCGCTGGTTCGGTGTACGGTTTTCCGATACCGATGGGGGTGATGGCGGTGAGGTCATGGGCCGAGATGCGGGACTGGCAGGTCGGTCTTCTCGAACGGAGCACCGGGGAGACGCTGGCGACCTGGAACGCCAGGGTCGCCGAGCAGGGTTTCGCCGACGAGGCCGGCCTGCGTGACTGGCTCAAGCAGCAAGGCGTCGAGGGATACGCGCAGATGCTGCTGGTGTTCGAGGCGTTCGGGTATCCGGACTTCTTCACGCGCAGCGCAGACGAGCTGATCGAGAACCAGTACGCGGACCGGCCCGCGCTGCGGCCGATCTTCGATGTGATCATCGCGGCACTGCCCGCGCTCGGCGAGACGACGGTGCAGACCCGTAAGACGTACGTGTCGCTGCTGACGCCGCGCCGCACGTTCGCCATCGTCGCCGCGACCACCCGCACCCGCGTCGACCTGGGGCTGCGGCTGCCGGGACGGGAGCCCGGCGGGCGGCTGCTGGCCGCGAAGAGCCTCGGCAACGAGACCATCGACGTGAGGATCGGGCTGACCACCGTCGACGAGGTCGACGCCGAGGTGCACGACTGGCTGGCGCGCGCCTACGAAGCCAACTGCTAGACCACCCGGTTCGGCGGCTCGCGTCCGTCCACATAGGCCGCGAGGTTGGCGAGCACCCGCATGCCCATCGCGGTGCGGGTCTCGGCCGTGGCGCTGCCGAGGTGCGGCAGCAGCACCACGTTCTCCAGCGCGCGCAGCTCGGCCGGAACGTCCGGCTCGTCCTCGTAGACGTCGAGCCCCGCCCCGGCGATGGTGCCGTCGCGCAGCGCGCCGGCGAGCGCGCGCTGGTCGATCACGTCGCCCCGCGCGGTGTTGATCAGGAACGCGGTCGGCTTCATGCGGGCGAGCCGGGCGGCGTCGATGAGATGCCGGTTGCTTGCGCGGCCAGGCACATGGACCGACACGACGTCGGCGGCCGCGAGCACGGCGTCGACCGAGTCGAGCTGAGTGGCGTCCGGGACGCCGTCGACGACGACGTTCTCCTTGTTGTGGTGGAAGACGACCGGCATGCCGAACCCGTGGTTGGCGCGCCGGGCCACCGCGGCGCCGATGCGGCCCATGCCGAGGATGCCGATGGTCTTGCCGGTCACCTCGGCGCCGAGCAGGTGGGTCGGGCGCCATCCGGTCCACGCGCCCGCGCGCACCTCCCGCTCCCCCTCGCCCGCCCGGCGGGTCGCCATGAACAACAGCGTCATGGCGATGTCGGCGGTGGCGTCGGTGAGCACGCCGGGGGTGTTGGTGACCACGACGCCCGCGCGGGCGGCGGCGTCGACGTCGATGTGGTTGTAGCCGACACCGAAGTTGCCCACGAACCGGGCGCGGATCGGCGGCTCGAACAGCTCGGCGGGCAGCCGCTCCGAAACGGTCGGCAGCACCACGTCCGCCTCTCGCAGCGCGTCACGCAGGCCGTCCTCGCCGAGCGGGACATCGTCGGTGCTCAGCCGCACCGAGGGGTACCGCCTGCGCAGCTCCTGCTCGACCGGCTCCGGCCACTTCCTGGTCACCACGATCACGGGATCCGACACGGCTACACCATGCCATGCGGCGGCTCAGGCCTGCCGCAGCACGGCGTCGCCGAGCCAGTGGCAGGCCTTGAGCGCCAACTCGACCGCGAGGCCGTCGTCGCGCGCCTGGCGGCCCAGCTCCTGCTCGGCGCGTCGCACCCGGTACTGCACCGAGTTCTTGTGCAGGGTCAGCGCGGCGGCGGCCGCCGTGTAGCTGCCGCCGACCGACAGGAACACCCGCAGCGTCTCGCGCAGCCTGGCGCGCTGCGGGTCGTCGATGGCGAGCGGACCGAGCGTGTCGAGCACCCAGGCGCGGGTGGCGGGCAGGTCGCCGCACAGCAGCGCGACCGGGCCGACGTCGCCGAACATCGTCACCGACGCCGCGTCGCCGCCGGCGATCACCGCGACGGACTGCGCCTGCCGCGCCTGGTGATGACTGCGCCGGAAGCCGTCGACGTCGTGCCCGGAACAGCCGGCGGCGACGTTGACGTCGTGCCCGGCGTCGTCGCCACAGGCGCGGGCGGCCGGGGTGAGCAGGTCGGCCGTCGGTTCCGGCTGGTCGCGGTGCAGCGGCAGCCAGGCCCAGCCCGCCGCCTCGTCGGTCGGCACGAACAGCGGGCGTGCCGGGCAGCCGAGCTGCTCGGCGAGCGAGCGGGAGAAGCGCTCGAGCGTGGCGACCTGGCTGACCCGCGCGCCGCTCTCGACCGCCCACAGCACCACGCCAAGGTGGCGCTGGTGCCGGAGCCGGTAGCCGAGGGTCTGTTCCGCGGCCGGGATGTCGTCGACGTCCTCGTCGAGCAGCTCCCTGATCCGCGCCGCCCGGACCGCGTTGCGGTTCTGCAGCCAGCGCTCGCGCTCGTCCTCGTAGACGGTGAGCACCTGCTGCGACACCCGGTCGATGTAGCCGAAGCTGATCGCGGTGAGCCGCTGCGCGACCTCGGCGACCAGCGCGGGGTCGGCGCCGGCCAGCTCCTCGAACGCGCGCTGCAGGAACGAGTCCTGGCCGAGCCGGTAGGCCCTGATGAGCGCGTCGACGGCGACGCCGTGCTGGGCGAGGCGGCGGGCGTACTCCACGGCGGCCGACGGCACGTCGACGCGGTCGACGTCGATGCCGTGCTGGAGCATGTGCAGCACCGTCTCGAGGTTGCCCGCCACGCTCGCGCCGAGCAGCTGGATGAGTCGTTCGTCGTCGCCGAGCTGCTCGATCTGGGTGGTCATCCGGTCGGCCAGCGCCTGTGACAGCGGGGTGAACTCCTCGCTGAGGACGTCGGCGATCGCCGCGATCCGCTCGGCGACCTCGTCGGCGCGGTCCACACTGACTCCGCTGCGCTCCCGCATCCACATGAGCCTAGACGCTTCCGTCGTGTCCTGCGCCTGGGACGTTGTGTCCTGCGCCCGGGACGTTGTGTCCCACGTTGGCGACGCCGAGTTCCACGTTCGCGTGCGCCGCAGTGTTGAACACGGCGGCAGGAATGTGGGACACGACGCAACCGGCGCGCGCCATCACATCCGGCGGAGGGCGGAGCGGGCGGCGTTGTGACCGCCCATGCCGTGGACTCCGGCCCCGGGCGGGGTGGCGGCCGAACAGATGAACACCCCGGACACCCCGGTGTAGTAGGGGTCCAGCGCGACCCGGGGACGCATCACCATCTGCAGCGGCGTGTTGGCGCCGGTGATGATGTCGCCGCCGACGTAGTTGGGGTTGTAGGCGGCCATGTCGGCGGTCGACCGCACGAACCGGCCCACGATCCGGTCCCTGACGCCCGGCGCGAACCGCTCGATCTGGTCGATGATCGCCTCGGTGGCGTCGCCGGTGTAGCCGTGGGGCACGTGGGCATACGCCCAGATCGGATGGACGTCGCCCGCCGAGCGGGACGGGTCGGCGAGATACTGCTGGGCGACCAGCACGAACGGCCGGTCCGGCATCCGGCCGAAGTGGATCTCCCGTTCGGCGTGCACCACCTCGTCGATCGTGCCGCCGAGATGTAGCGTGCCCGCCTTGCGGCAGGCCTCGTTGCGCCACGGGATACCGCCCTCGACGGCGAGGTCCACCTTGAACGCGCCCGGCGCGGGCCGGAACCGCCGGTAGGCGCGCCGCACCCTGCCCGGCAGCCGATCGCCGAGCAGGTCGGCGGCCGCGCCGGGCGTGAGGTCGAGCATCATCACGTCGGCTGGCGGCAGCTCGTCCAGCGAGCGCACCCGCACCCCGGTCTCGATCTTGCCGCCGTGCGCCTCGACGATCGCGGCGAGCGCGGCGGTGATGGTGCGCGAGCCGCCGCGCGCGACCGGCCAGCCGAACCGGTGCCCGGACGCGATCATCATGGTGCCGAGCGCGGCCGTCGTCGGCGCGGTCAGCGGGTGGTAGACGTGCGCGGCGACCCCCGCGAACAGCGCCTTCGCTTCCGCCGTGCGCCACCGCCTGGCCAGCATCGTGGCGGGCAGCAAGGCGCGCGGACCGAACCGGGCCAGCCGCAGCGGGTGCTTCGGCAGGTGCGCCACCGGCCGCAGCAGATCCTCAGCGAGGTCGTCGAAGCCCTCGGCAAGCGGCCCGAACAGCCGGCGCCATTGACGGCCGTCCGAGCCCAGGCCCTCGGCGGTGTCCCCAATCGAACGCACCATGACGCCGGCGCCACCGCCGTCGAGCGGGTGCGCCAGGTCCACCTCGGGCCAGCACCAGGAAACGCCGTGGCGTTCCAGATCGAGCGATCGCATGAAGGGTGAGCCGATGCCCATCGGATGCACAGCCGAGCAGTGGTCGTGCAGCACGCCAGGCACCGTCAGCTCGCTGCTGCGGGTGCCGCCGCCGATCTCGTCGGCCGCCTCGAGCACCGTGACGCCGACCCCGGCCTGGGCGAGGGTGACGGCCGCCGCCAGCCCGTTCGGGCCGGCTCCGACCACGATCGCGCTGGTCATACCGTGGCATCCCGACGTAGGTCACGCCGCCACGTCACGTGCGCCGGGATACCCCCGTCGTCGTCCAGCCAGGGCTGCCGGTCGCACATGTCCTTCACACTCACCCAGCCTTCCTCGATCACGCCCAGCGCGGCGTCGATGATCTTGTAACGCTGCCGCTGGGTCTGGATGGGCTGCGACTCGAGAAAGACCACCCGCACCTCGCCGGGCGCGAAGCCGCAGCGCTGTTGCAGTGCCGCGACGAACCGGTCGTCGTGCAGGTGTCCCTCGCCGAAGTTCCAGCCGAGCACCGTGCCCGCGACGAACTCGCCCTCACGGATGTCGTAGTCGCCGAGGTCGTCCTCGACCGCGCGGGGCAGCAGCCCGAGCAACGCGCGACCGTGGTGGTGCATGGAGCGGAACACCACGGCCTTTTGCATCAACAGCTCGGCCATCTCCTCACCATAGAGGGTGGTGAGCTGGGTCTTCTGCAGCCGCGACGACTTCACCACGTGCTCGTCGATCTTGGCCTCGCTGCCCTTGCGGAACGCCCACATGCTGGTGGCCCAGTTGCCCGCGTAGTAGCGCATCGACACCAGGAACGATGCCAGGTGCGGCTTGGTGTTGCCGATCGCGGGACCGGCGACCAGGCAGACCAGCAGGATCGCGCCGAGCAGCGGTGAGCCGAGGTCGAGCACGCTGATCTCGGCGTAGTGCCCGAACAGGAACAGCGCGCCGAAGATCACGTAGACGTTCCACTCCAGCGGCACGCCGAGCGGGAACGTCGAGATGATGTGCAGATGGAAGATCACCATGATCGCCAGCGCGATCGTGGTCGGCCAGCCGCCGTGGCTGAACAGCAGCACCAACGGCACGCTGTACTCGATCACGGTGCCGGTGTGGGCGAGCGTCGCCACCACCCGCGATGGCCGGATGTCGGTGGGGAAGTTCTTGAACAGCTTCCGCTTGAACCACTTGACGCGCTGCAGCGGGCTGTTGGTGATCATCACCGACACCACGAACGGGAAATGCCGGTTCAGCTTGGACGTCGCCGCGCCCCACCAGATCGCCACCATCAGCAGCTTCAGCCCAATCAGCATGTCACCGAACGGGAAGAAGAAGATCAGCAGCGGCACCCAGTACTGCTCGGCGCGGGCGGCGAGGAAGATCGTCTTGTCACGCAGGCCGAGCACCGGCAGCAGCACCACCAGCGGGATCAGCCGCATCGGGTCGATCATGCCGACGTCGCTGACGCCGGGGATCGGCTCGGCGCCGGGCGAGACAAGCAGCCACACCGCGGCCGCGATGACGCCCAGGTAGAGGACGACGTCAACCAGCGAACGCCGGGTGCCCGCGGTGAGCGGCACCCTGCCCGGCCACGGCGGCAGCCGCATCGTGCCCGGCCGCAGCCAGTACATGAACGCCCCGACCGGCGGCAGGAAGCGGAACGTCAGCGGGCCCGACGCGCAGCCGAAGCCGAGCACCTCGAACAGCAGCGTGAAGACGACGACCTTCTGGTAGAAGATCGGCTCGGTCCACCAGGATCCGAAGTCGGATATCGTGCCGAGCCCAGGCGTGGTGGCCGCGATGGCGATGGCGCCGAACGCGTAGGCCAGCATTTTCACGATGTAGAGCAGGTAGACCGAGTACGGCGAGCCGAAGCCGTTCTCGACCCAGTCGACGACGAGCGGGTGGATGCGCCGCAGCAACGGCCGGGTGCGCCACTCGCTGATGTCGAAGTCAGGTGACCTGGGGGCGATGAAACCCATGCGATGTCCTTAGGCGGAAAGGGAAATATCGGTCAGCCCGGATCGCAACGATGGCTTGTCGATCTTGCCGACCGGGTTCTTCGGCAGCACGCCGACGAAGCGGATCTCGTCGGGCAGCTTGTACTTCGACAGCGACTCGCGGCACAGTTCGTGCAGCTCGTCGGCGGTGACGGTGGTCTCGGGCCGGGTCGAGACGAATGCCAGCGGCACCTCGCCGAGCACGTCGTGCGGCGCGCCGACGACGGCCGCCTCCAGCACGCCGGGATGGCGGTACAGGACGGTCTCGATCTCCTTGGGATAGATGTTCTCGCCGCCCCGGATGATCATGTCCTTGATCCGGTCGACCAGCACCAGATAGCCGTCCTCGTCGAAGTAGCCGACGTCGCCGGTGTGCAGCCAGTCGTCCACGATGGTCTTCGCGGTCGCGTCGGGCTTGTTGAGGTAGCCGCGCATCACGTTCGGTCCCCGGACGACGACCTCACCGGTGCCGCCCTGCGAGAGGACGGCGCCCGTTTCGTCCATGACGGCGACCTCCTGGCCGGGGAACGGCAGGCCGACCGTGCCCGGCTTGCGTACGCCGTCGATCGGATTGATGGTCGACGCGCAGGTGCCCTCGGACAGCCCGTAGCCCTCGATGATCGGAACGCCGTAGCGCAGCTCGAAGCGGTCGATCAGCTCCGGCGGCATCGGTGCCGCGCCGCAGATCGCGACCCGCAGCGACGAGGTGTCCGGCTGCTCGTCCTCGGGCAGCGCGGTCAGCATCGCGTAGATCGCGGGCACGGCGGAGAAGTAGGTCGGCTGGGTCCGCTCGACGGTGCGGAAGAACGTCGTCGGGCTGAACTGACCGGCGATGGTCGCGCGCCCGCGGGCGAGCAGCGAGGACAGGATGCTCACCACGATACCGTTGACGTGGAACAGCGGGAGGACGAGCAGGCTGTGGTCGGTCTCGTTCAGGTCGACCGCCGAGATCGCCATCTCGCACATCGCCGCGAGGTTCGCGTGGTCCAGCATCACACCCTTGGGTCTGCCGGTCGTGCCGCTGGTGTAGATCAGTAGCGCGAGCCGATCGTGCCCCGGCGTCACGGCGGGTTCGGCGTCGTCGGGATCGGCCGCGAGCTCGACGGTCGGCATGGTGAGTCCCGACAGCTCGTGGTCGTCCACAATGGTCACCACGGCGCCGGAGTCGGTGATCTGGTACTCCGCCTCGTCGGTGGTCAGCGCCGGGTTGATGGGCGTGACGACGGCGCCGAGCCGCCACGCCGCGAACAGCGTCACGACGAGGTCGAGCCGGTTGGGCAGCATCACCCCGACGACGTCGCCGCCGCCGACGCCACGTCGCCGCAACGCGACGCTCGCGGCACGCACCCTGGTCAGGAACTCGGCATTGGTCAGCTGCGCCGAGTCGTCCGCGATGCAGGCGGCATCGGGACGCTCCTCCGCGCGCAGGTCCGGCAGCAGCGAGAAATGCATGTCGCTCCTTGTCACAGGCGGTGTGATCCGGTTGTGAGCAGCGTAGGAACGTGCGGAAAGGCGGGTAATAGGTCCCGAATACGAACCTCGCGGGTCGCTTCGTGTCCCCGACACAAAGCGCGGGGCGACATCGGAAATACGTATCGGTGTACGTAGCAATCCCGGTTCGCCCGGCCACCGAGCGGGTAACACTGGAACCTGGACCTCCGACCCGAGGCAGGCGACATGAGCACCACAGCCGAACGTCCGACCGACCCGTTGCAGCGCATGGTGTGGCAGGCATGGCTCGACCTCAAGGAGGCGCGGGCGAACTGCGACATCGACGGCATGCTCCGCGCCGAGCGGCAGCTGAACGCGTTCCTCGACCAGATCGCGGCGAAGACGCTGGCCCCGGCGTCGTGACGGGTTTACGGAATCAGGCCCGCCCGGCGGCACTCGGCGATCAGCGCCAGCCGGTTGTGCACGCCGGTCTTGCGCATGGCCGCCTTCAGGTAGGACTTCACGGTGGCGGGCGAGAGCCCGAGCCGGTCGGCGGCGTCGGCGTTGGACAGCCCGTCGGCGACCTGCACGATGACGTCGAGCTCTCGGCGGGTGAGGTGGTGTTCGGCTGAGCGCGGCTCGACCGGCCCGGCACCAGCGCGCGCGGACAGCGCTTCGATGCGGGCGCGCAGTTCGGGGTCGGCGACCTGGTCGGCGAGCGCTCGGGCCTCGGCGTGGACCGCCCGGAGCTGCTCACGCAGGTGAGCCGACTCCCGCGCGTCGGCGGCGGTGTCGAGCTCCTCGATGCGTCGCGTGACCTCGTCGTCGACGCGCAGGTGGAAGCGGTATTCGTTGATGAGCCGATAGGCGATCTCGAGCCGCCGGTCGCTGATCGCGCTCACGCTGCGCAACGCGCCGTAGAGCATCGCGCGAGGGACGCCGTCGAGCATGACGGGAATCGCAAGGATGGATCGCAGGCCCGACTGCGCGACCGGCTTGTCGAAGTCATGCGTGATGCTCTCGGCGCGCTGGTAGTCGGTGACGGACATCGGCCTGCCGAGCAGCATCGCCTTGCCGCCGATACCGGCGCCGGCGGGGATGGTGAGCCCCCGCAGCGGGTGCATGTTCTCGCCGGAGACGCGGTCGATGACGTACCTGTCGGTGCGCGGCGCGATCTCGGCGCCGAACGCGCCGTCGAGTCCGGTCGAATCGCGGACCCGTGCGACAAGATCGTCCAGACACGCCCTGGGCATGCGCCAAGTGTGGCACGCGCTGTGCCGGTAGATACCAATCCGGCCGAAACTAACCCGACCGGCGGGTCAACCGAGTCTGCCAGTCGGCTTACTTGCGGCCTCCTTGGTATACACCTGCTCAGCGACCTCCTGCCAGGAGGTCGGCTGCCCGCTCCCGCATCTCGACCTTGCGCACCTTCCCGGTGACGGTCATCGGGAACTCGGTGACGACGTGCACGTAGCGCGGGATCTTGTAGTGGGCGAGTTTTCCGGTGGCGAACTCCCGCAGTGACTCCGCCGTCATGGGCTCGGCGCCGTCGCGGAGGATCACCCAGGCCATCAGCTCCTCGCCGTAGTGGTCGTCCGGCACGCCGATGACCTGGGCGTCCACGATGTCGGGGTGGGTGTAGAGGAACTCTTCGATCTCGCGCGGGTAGACGTTCTCGCCACCGCGGATGATCATGTCCTTGATCCGGCCGGTGATCTGCACGTAGTCATCGTCGTCCATGACGGCGAGGTCGCCGGTGTGCATCCAGCGGGCGGAGTCGATCGCCTCGGCGGTTTTGTCATCCTGCTCCCAGTACCCGAGCATGACCGAGTAGCCCCGGGTGCAGAACTCGCCGGGGGTGCCGCGCGGCACGGTCAGCCCGGTCTCCGGGTCGACGATCTTGATCTCGAGGTGCGGATGTACCCGGCCCACGGTCGACACCCTGCGGTCGATGCTGTCGTCGGCGCGGGTCTGCGTCGACACCGGGGACGTCTCGGTCATGCCGTAACAGATGGTCACCTCGTGCATGCCCATCTTGTCGATCACTTGCTTCATGATCTCGACCGGGCAGGGCGACCCGGCCATGATCCCGGTGCGCAGGCTGGAGAGGTCGTGTTCCTCGAACGACGGCTCGGCCAGCTCAGCGATGAACATCGTCGGCACGCCGTACAGCGAGGTGCACCGTTCGGCGGCGACGGCTTCGAGCGTCGTCGTGGGCTCGAACGCGGGCGCGGGGATCACCATGCACGCGCCATGGCTGGTGGCGGCGAGGTTGCCCATCACCATGCCGAAGCAGTGGTAGAAGGGCACCGGGATGCAGATCCGGTCGGCCTCGGTGTAGCCGCACAGCTCGCCGACGAAGTAGCCGTTGTTCAGGATGTTGTGGTGCGACAGCGTGGCGCCCTTGGGGAACCCGGTGGTGCCCGAGGTGTACTGGATGTTGATCGGGTCGTCCGGGGTGAGCGTGCCCGCGATGTCGTCGAGCGTGCTCCGGTCGCCGTTCCTGCCCGCGGCGAGCATGTCCTGCCACTCGGAGCCGCCGATGACCAGCACGTCGGTGAGGCTGGGGCACTCGGGCCGGGCCTCGTCGATCATGGCGACGTAGTCCGACGTCTTGAAGCCGGACGCCGAGACGAGGGTGCCGATCCCGGCCTGGTTGACCACGTAGGTCAGCTCGTGGGTGCGGTAGGCCGGGTTGATGTTGACCAGGATCGCGCCGAGCTTCGCCGTCGCGTACTGCACCAGCGTCCATTCGGCGCAGTTCGGGGACCAGATGCCCACCCGGTCGGCCTTGCCGACGCCGCGCGCGGCGAGCCCGAGCGCGACGACGTCGACGTCGACGTCGAACTCCCGGTAGGTCCAGCGCCTGCCGCTCTGATGGTCGACCAGCGCCTCACGCTCGCCGAAGGCCGCGACGGTGCGGGCGAGGTTGTCGCCGATGGTGTCACCGAGCAGCGGCGCGTCCGAGGTGCCGGATGCGTAACTTGGCTTCTGCGGCGTCACGGTTGACATCGGCCTCCGCTCCCTCATGCTGTGGCTGTACCCGTGAAGTACGTCACTATCGTAGGGGCCGGTTCAACCGAGCACCCCCCAAAGTGGGTGCGGTCAGGCGTCGGCGTGCAGCGCCAGCCAGAGCTCGGCGCGGACACCGGGGCTGTCGAGGTCGCGGCCGGTCAACTGCGCCACCTTCGCCAGCCGGTTGCGCAGCGTGTGCCGGTGCACGCCGAGCCGGGCCGCCGCACGGTCCCAGTGCCCGTTGTGCTCCAGCCAGCAGCGCAGCGACGTCAGCAACTCGCCGCGCCCGGTCTCGTCGTGCGCGCGCAGCGGGGCGAGCACCTGGTCGGCGAACGCTCGTGCAGCCTCCGGTCCGAGCAGCCCAAGCACACCACCGGCGGCGTGCTCGTCGTAGCGCACGACCGGCTTGACCGCCGACCGTGCCGCTTCGGCAGCGCGCCGCGCCTGCCGGTGGCCCGCCGCGATGTCCGAGGTGGGGGACGAGATTCCGGCGTGCAGCCCGGAGATCCTGTCGGCGAGCTGGGTGATGTCGCCGAGCACCAGGACCTCGTCGTCGTGCTCGGCGAAGAAAACCTGTGGCAGCTCGGTCTCGATCGCATCCGCCGCGGCCGCCCGTGCCCGAGCGCTCCCCAGCAGCGACACCAGCCGCCACGGTGGCTGCGGCACGGCGGCGAACGCCGTGCCGATCGTGTCCAGCGCGAGCTGCTGCTGTCCGCTGAGCAACAGCGTCGCGAGGCCGCTCCGCAGTCCACGAAGGCTCGCGCCGTGGCTTCGGTCTTGTTCCAGTGCCAGCGTCAGCAGCGATGCCGCCGTGGTGACGATGTGCCGGTCGGCGGCATCCAGCACAGGGCCGCCGACCGCGAGGAACCCGCGTCCCCTACTGCCCAGCGACTGCACCAGCACCTCGTCGTCGCCGATGGTCGTGAGCCGCGATCCGGCGCGTACCTGACGCAGCTCCGACCGCAGTGCCCTGGCGACGGAGCGTGCTGGTGCGGGCGCCGCCTCGCGTACCGCCCCGGCGGGGTCGAGCAGCAGCACCCAGGCGTCGACCAGCCGCGCAAGCTTGCGCACCAGCGCGCCGGGCCCGCGCTTGCCGAGCGCGGTGCGCGTCAGCTCCTGTTGCCCCTTGCCGGTGCGCACCACGGCGGCGTACTCGTCGGCGGCGACAGCGGCCGAAACGGCCTTGGTGATCGCGATGAACGGCGTCTTGCGGGGCACTTCCAGCAGCGGCAGTCCGTGCTCGGCGGCCGCGTCGATGAGCGCGCGAGGCACCTCGGCGTGGCTGAGCCCGCTGCCGAAGCCGACGCCCGTGATACCGGCAGACACCAGCCGCCGCACGTAGTCCGCCACCGGCCCGTCGTTGATCGTGAGCCCGGTGGTGAGCAGTAGCTCGCCGCCGTCGAGGAACGGAGTGGGATCGGCCAGTTCGCTCGGATGCACCCATGCGATCGTCCGGTCGAGCGCCCGCTCGCCCGCCCGAACCCGCAGGTCGAGCGAGCGCTGGTCAACCAGCCCGCGCAGGGTAAGTGCCATAATGGCGAATTCTAGCTGCCAAGTTATCCAATCTGGCAGCCTGACGGATCACGCGCGCTGGCCCATGCTGAAGAGCATGACGGCTACGACCACTTCTGCCCGCCTCCGCACCGAGGTTCCGGGTCCCGCATCGCATGCGCTGCAGCAGCGGCGCGCGGCGGCCGTTGCCGTCGGGGTCGGCTCGGTGCTGCCGGCGTACATCACGTCGGCCAGCGGTGGCCTGCTCACCGACGCCGACGGCAACACGCTGATCGATCTCGGCTCCGGCATCGCCGTGACCAACGTCGGCCATGCCGCGCCCGCGGTCGTGGACCGGGTGCGGGAGCAGGCCGCGCGGTTCACCCACACCTGCTTCATGGTCACGCCGTACGAGGGCTACGTCGAGGTGTGCGAGACACTGAACCAGGTCACGCCGGGCGGGCACGAGAAGCGGTCGGTGCTGTTCAACTCCGGCGCCGAGGCGGTGGAGAACGCGGTGAAGATCGCCCGCGTCGCCACCGGGCGGCAGGCCGTGGTGGTGTTCGACCACGCCTACCACGGCCGCACCAACCTGACCATGGCGCTCACCGCGAAGTCGGTGCCGTACAAGCACGGCTTCGGGCCGTTCGCGCCCGAGGTGTACCGGGTTCCGGGCTCGTACCCGTTCCACGATGGTCAGAGCGGCGAGCAGGCGGCCGCCTCGGCGATCGACCGGATCGAGAAGCAGCTCGGCGCGGACTCGGTCGCCGCCGTGGTGATCGAGCCGGTCCAGGGCGAGGGCGGGTTCATCGCGCCGGCGCCGGGGTTCCTGCCCGCGCTGTCGCGCTGGTGCACGGCCAACGGCGTGGTGTTCGTCGCCGACGAGGTGCAGACCGGCTTCTGCCGCACGGGTGACTGGTTCGCCAGCGAGCACGAAGACGTGGTGCCCGACCTGGTCGCCATCGCGAAGGGCATCGCGGGCGGGCTGCCGCTGGCCGCCGTCACCGGGCGGGCGGAGCTGATGGACGCGGTGCCGCCCGGCGGGCTCGGCGGCACCTACGGCGGCAACCCGATCGCCTGCGCGGCCGCGCTCGGCGCGATCGAGACCATGTGCGCGGAGGATCTCGCCGGTGCGGCGCGGTCGATCGGCGACATGGTGCTTCCCCGGCTGGGTTCGGTGGCCGCCGAGACCGGCGTGATCGGTGACGTGCGAGGCCGGGGCGCGATGCTGGCGGCTGAGTTCGTCCGGCCCGGCACCCGCGAGCCCGACCCGGACATCACCAAGCGCGTCGCCGCCGCCTGTCATGCGGCCGGGGTGGTGGTGCTGACCTGTGGCACCTACGGCAATGTGGTGCGGCTGCTGCCGCCGCTGACGTTGCCCGCCGACCTGCTCGACGAGGGCCTGTCGGTGCTGGAGACAGCGATCAGAGAGGAGGCGGGCCGATGAGCACTCCGTTCTGGGTCGCGGGCAAGCCCGTGACGAGCGGCGACACCGCCGTGGTCTACCACTCGTACGACGGCAGCGAGGCTGGTGTCCACTGTGTTCCGTCCGCATCAGACGTCGAGACGGCGGTGCAGGCCGCGCACGACGCCCGCACCGAGACGGCCGCGCTGCCCGCGCACGCGCGAGCGGCGGCGCTCGACCACGTCTCGCGGGCGCTGACCGAGCGCGCCGAGGACTTCGCGCAGCTGATCACCGCCGAGTCGGCCAAGCCGATCGCCTGGGCCCGCGCCGAGGTGGGCCGGGCGGCGTCGACCTTCCGCTGGGCGGCCGAGGAGGCGCGGCGGTTCTCCGGGGAGCTGCAACGGCTCGACACCGACCCCGGCGCGACCGGGCGGATCGCGCTGGTGCGGCGGGTGCCGCGCGGGCCGGTGCTCGGCATCACGCCGTTCAACTTCCCGCTGAACCTGGTGGCGCACAAGGTCGCGCCCGCGCTGGCGGTGGGCGCGCCGATCGTGCTCAAGCCCGCGCCGACGACGCCGCTGACCGCGCTGGCGCTGGGCGAGATCCTGGCCGAGACCGACCTGCCCGCCGGTAGCTGGTCGATCCTGCCGGTCGGCAACGACGTCGCCGCCGAGCTGGTGACCGATTCCCGGCTGCCGGTGGTGTCGTTCACCGGCTCGGTGCCGGTGGGCTGGCGGATCAGGGATTCGGTGCCACGCAAGCACGTCGCGCTCGAGCTGGGCGGCAACGCCGCGGTGATCGTGTGCCCCGATTGGACGGATCTGGACTTCGCGGCCAAACGGATCGCGACGTTCGCGATGTACCAGGCGGGCCAGTCGTGCATCGCAGTGCAGCGGGTGTACGCGCACACCGACGTCATAGAGGAGCTGATCGAGCGGGTGGTGACGGAGGTGGGCGCGCTTGGCACCGGTGACCCGCGCTCGCCGCACACGCAGGTCGGGCCGTTGATCGACGTGGCGGCGGCCGAGCGGGTCGAGTCTTGGGTGGACGATGCCATCGCCGCAGGCGCCAGGCGGCGTCTCGGCGGCAGGCGCGAGGGCGCGACGGTGGAGCCGACCGTGCTGACCCACGTGCCGGAGAGCGCCTCGGTGATGGCCGACGAGGTATTCGGGCCGGTGGTGTGCGTCAACCCGGTCGGTTCGGTCGACGAGGCGCTGCGGCGTGTCAACGACTCCCGGTTCGGCCTGCAGACCGGGGTCTTCACCCGCGACCTGCCGACGGCATTCGAGGCGTCGGCGACGCTGGACGTCGGCGGCGTCGTGGTGGGCGACGTGCCGAGCTTCCGGGCGGACCAGATGCCCTACGGCGGGGTGAAGGACTCCGGCGTCGGCCGGGAGGGACCGGCGGCGGCGATGGCCGACCTCACCGAGGAGCGCGTCACCATCCTGACGGGGCTGCGGCTGTAGGTGCAATTTGGTGAAACATTTGTTTTACTAATTGTTCATGCGGATTGCGACCCTCGGTCTTTTCCATGAGGCCAACACCTTTTCCCCGATCAAGGCCGATCGCGCGCTCTACGCCGACGGCGGCGTGCTACGCGGGGAGGAGATCGTCCGCGAACACGGCGGCGCCGAGACCACCATGGGCGGGTTCCTGGCAGCGGGCGGGTGGCCGGACGTCGAGGTCGAGCCGTTGCTGTTCGCCTTCGTCAATCCGATCGGCCCCATTGTCAGGGACGTCTTCGACGAGCTTCTTTCGGACATGCTCGATGGCCTCGCGAAACACGGCCCGCGGGATGCCGTGCTGCTGGCGCTGCACGGGGCGGCCGTCGCCGAGCACGTGGCCGACGCCGACGGCGAGATCGCGACGCGGGTGCGAGAGCTCGTCGGGCCGGACGTGGTGATCGGCGCGACCTTCGACCTCCACGCCAACCTGTCTCCCCGACTGATCGATGCCCTCGACGTGGCCACCGTATTCCAGACCAACCCGCACGTCGACGCCCACCGGCAGGCACTCAAGTGCGCCGACATCGTGGTGCGCGCCGTCCGGGGCGAGATCCGGCCGCAGTCGGCGCTGGTGCCGCTGCCGCTGGTCGTCAACATCACCCGCCAGGACACGTCGGAACAGCCGATGGCCGATCTGATGGCCACCGCCGCCACCATCGCCGATCGCCCTGGCATGCTCGACGCCAGTGTGGTGCAGGGCTTCCCGTACGCCGACGTGCCGCAGATGGGCATGTCGGCGCTCGCGGCCCACGACGGGGACGCCACCGTGGCCACCAAGACCGCCACCGAGCTGGCCGACGCGATCTGGGCGGTCCGCGACCACCTGCAGGCACAAGGGCTCACCGTCGATGAGGCCCTCGACGCCACCGCCCGCGAGCCGGCCGGCACCGTCGTGCTTCTCGACGTCGGCGACAACATCGGCGGCGGCGCCCCCGGGGACTCCACCGTGCTGCTGGCCGCCGCGCAACAGCGGGGTATGGGTTCGTTCCTGCAGACATTGTGGGACCCCGACACCGTCCGTCACTGCGTCACGGCGGGCACCGGAGCCACCGTGCGCACCACCGTCGGCGCCAGACACGCGCACTCACCAGGGCATCCGGTCCAGGTCACAGGCACAGTCCGGCTCATCGCCGACGGCCGGTTCGAGGACACCACCCCCACCCATTGCGGGTTCCGGTTCTTCGACATGGGCCGCACAGCAGTGCTGGACACCACGGACAGGCACACACTGGTACTCACGTCCAAGCAGGTCCTGAACTCGAGCCTGCAACAACACCGCTGCCTCGGCATCGAACCCGCCGATTACCACGTCGTCGTCGCCAAGGGCGTCAACTCGCCCCGCGCCGCGTACGGACGTATCGCCACGCGAATGCTCGTCGTCGACACCGACGGCATCACCGCCATGGGAATCGACCGCTTCCACTACCACCACCGCAGAAAGCCGCTCTATCCGTTCGAGCAAAGCGGCGTTGACAGTACATATTCACCCACTTAGATTTCTTCAAAACGCTCGTTTTTCTGAACGGTTTCCGCGCAGGGCGGCAACGCCGGATTGGAACATCGATGAGCGGCACCTCGTCCACACTCCGGCTCACGGCGACGCCGGTGAACGACACCGCCGCCGAGCTGAGCGAGTCACCGCTCTGGAACGGGGATGCGGGGCTGCGGTGGCTGGACGTCCCCGGACGCCGACTTCTCACCCTCACCCCGGACGGCACGGAATCGATCGTCACCCTCTCCGAGACCGTGACCGCAATGGAGCCCGGCCCCGGCGACACACTGCTCGCCGTGACGCAGACGGGGTTCGGGATGCTTGATCCGGCGACTGGTCAGGTCACGGAGCGCGTCCGGGCGCTGCGTGACGAGACCGTCTCGATGAACGACGGCGCGATCGACGCCAGCGGCGCGTGCTGGGCTGGCTCAGCGGTGCGCGACGGCAGCCGGCGAGGGGCGCTCTACCGCTACGACGGCACCGACGTCACCACCCACCTCACGAGGCTCGGGATGTCGAACGGTCTCGACTGGTCGCCGGACGCCGATGTGCTCTACCACGTCGACACCAGCGCGGGCACGCTCACCGCATGGGAGTGCGATGTCGAGTCGGGAACACTGGGCGAAGGTCGGGTGTGGTGTTCCATCCCTGCCGGCATCGGTCTGCCGGACGGCCTGACGGTCGACGCCGACGGCGACATCTGGCTTGCCATCTGGGGACGGAGCGAGATCTGGCGCATCGACGCGAAGACCGGGCACACCACGGGGATCGTCCACGTTCCCACCCGGTTCCCGACCAGCTGTGTCTTCGGCGGCGACTCTTTGTCGACGCTGTTCATCACGACCGCCGCCCACGAGAACGCGCCGGGCGGCGGGCTGCTGTACGCGGTGGAAGTGCCCGCCAAGGGCCGCCTGCCGTACAGCTTCGCAGGAGGACTGCGATGACACGGCAGGTCGCCCTGGTCACCGGGGCGTCGCGCGGCATCGGCGCCGCAACGGCACGCCGCCTCGCCGCCGACGGCATGGCGGTGGCCATCAACAGTTGTCCGGACGAGTCGATGCTGTCGGCCGCCAAACACGTCGCCGCTGAGATCGAGCAGGCAGGCGGGCATGCGGCCGTCTACCCTGCCGACATCAGCGACGCGGGCGCCGTGGACGAGCTCTTCTCTCAGTGCGAGACCGAACTGGGACACGTCACGTCCCTCGTCCTGAACGCGGCGGCCACCGCACGCGTCCCGTGGGCCGCGATCACCGAGGGAGACTGGGACAGACTCGCGGCCGTGAACCTCAAGGGCGCGTTCCTGTGCTGCCGTCGTGCCTTCGGGGACGCGGGAGATCGGCGTGCCGATGGCATTGTCACGATCAGCAGTGTGCTCGCGCGACTTGGCGCTCCGAACGCATTGCACTATGCCACGACCAAGGCGGGCATCCTCGGCTTCACCCGATCGCTCGCACGGGAGTTGGGGGAACGTGGCATCCGGGTGAACTGCGTGGTTCCCGGGGCCATCCGGACGGAGGAAGAGCTGGAAGCGTTTCCCGACCAGGAGACGGCCCGCTCCTATCTCTTCGACCGGCAGATCCTGCAACGCCGGGGCCTGGCCGACGACGTCGCCGGCGTCGTCAGCTTTCTGCTCGGGCCGGACAGCGGGTTCATCACCGGTCAGGCGGTGTGTGTCGACGGCGGCTGGCTGCCGCTGTGACCGCGCATCCTCAGGTCACTTCGTCCCTTGACGCGCCGTTGCCTGGCGGCGAGAGTCGATCTCGGACCGAGGCAACGGCGGCCGGGGAGAACGCGCATGACGGACTTGACCTTGCAGACCGCCCGCGAGCTGCATGACCAGCTCACGTCACAGCAGGTCTCCGCCCGGGAACTGCTCGATGCTCATGCGCGTCGCCACGAAGCCGTCCACGACAGCATCAATGCCGTCATCGCCACCGACTGGGACTGCGCCCAGGCCGAGGCCAAGGCCGTCGACGACGCCCGCGCGCGCGGTGAGCAGCTCGGCCCACTCGCCGGGCTCCCCATGACCGTCAAGGACGGCTACGACGTCGACGGCATGCCAGCGGTCGCCGGCAACCCCGCCTTCGCCGACCGGCCGAAGCACTGCGACGACGCCGAGCTCGTCGCGAGGCTCCGCGCGGCGGGCGCCGTCATCTGGGGCAAGACGAATGTCCCGGTCATGCTGGGCGACTTCCAGAGCTACAACCCCGTCTTCGGCACCACGCGCAACCCCTACGATCCCACTCGCACGCCCGGCGGATCCTCCGGCGGCGCGGCAGCCGCCCTCGCCGCAGGCGTCACCCCGCTCGAGCTCGGCTCCGACATCGGCGGCTCGCTGCGGCACCCCGCGAACTGGTGCGGCGTCTACTCACTCAAGCCCACCTGGAACGTGCTCTCCATGCGCGGCCACATCCCGCCACCACCGGGACGTCACGTCGAGCAGGACCTCGGCGTGGCAGGCCCCATGGCACGCACCGCCGACGACCTGCGGCTGCTGTACACCGTCCTGCACGGCGACGACACACAACCACGCCGCGACGTCAAGGGCGCACACATCGCGCTCTGGCTGGACGAACCCGGCTTCCCGCTGTCGCACGACGTCCGCAACGCCGTCGAACACGCCGCCGACCAGCTACGCAAGCAAGGCGCGCACGTCGAGCCCGCCCGGCTACCGTTCAGCACCGACGAGCTGCTGCGCAACTACCTCGCCCTGCTCTACCCCATCATCGGCAGCGGCCTGCCCACCGCCGTCTACGACAAACTCGCCAAGGCCCGCGACGCCGCAGCGGACACCCTCGACCCGTACGGCATGGCGGCGATGGCCGTGCACTCCACCGCCTCCTACCGCGACGTCGCCCGCGCGCAGGCCGACCGGCAGGCTCTCAAGGACACCTTCGCGCGGTGGTTCGCCCAGTGGGACGCCATCCTCGCGCCGATCTCGGCGATCCCCGCCATGACGCACCGGCAGGACGGCCCGCTGCCGGAGCGCACCATCGAGGTCGACGGCACCGACGTCGCGTACACGCACCTGTTCGACTGGATCTCGCTCGCCACGAACCTGCACCTGCCCGCCGTGGCAGCACCGGTCACCAAAACGGCGACCGGGCTGCCGATCGGCGTGCAGCTCATCGGCGGCTGGCACCAGGAACACTCCCTCATCGACCTCGCCGAGACCCTCGAACGCGAGACCGGCGGCTTCAGCGCGCCGTAACTGCGTCAGAACCCGGCGACGTTGACCAGCATCTCCTGAATGCCGTCACGGTCCTCGGACGGGAAGGTCCAGTCCGTCGTACCCGCGTTCTGCAGCGCCCGCTTGACCTGCTCCGGACTCGCCGCCGGGTTGTTCGCCTGGTACAGCGCCGCCGCACCCGCCGCGTGCGGGCTGGCCATCGACGTGCCGGAGAGGGTCTCGTAGCCTCCGCCGAGCGAGGTCGACTCGATGCACACCCCGGGCGCGATCACGTCGATGTCGTCGCCGTAGTTGGAGAAGTCGGCGAAGGTGTCGTCCACATCGTCACGGCAGGTCGGCGCGGCGCGCCCGCCTGGCTGCCCGTCGAAGTCGGCGAGCGCGCTGACCGTGATCACCTCGTCGTAGGCGGCCGGCACGGTCTCCCTGGCGTCCGCCGAGTCGTTCCCGGCGGCCACGACGAACGTCACCCCGGCGTCGACCGCGTTGCAGATCGCGGCGTGCTGAGCGTCATTGTTGTCCTCGCCGCAGTTGCCGTCGTCGCTGCCGCTGCCACCGAGGCTCATGTTCGCGACCTCGATCTCGTCGGAGTGCGCCGCGACGTAGTCGATACCGCAGATGACGTCCGACGTCAGGCCCATGCCGAGTGCGTTGAGCACCTTCACCGGCCAGATCCGCGCGCCTGGCGCCATGCCGACGACACCACTGGCGTCATCCAGCGCGCCGATGGTGCCCGCAACGTGTGTGCCGTGACCGTTCTCGTCCTCCGGGCTCAGCGAGAGCGTCGAACAGTTCTTCGCGCCCTCCTCGTACACGTTCAGGTCCGGGTGGTCCATGTCGGCGCCGGTGTCGATGACGGCGACGTCGACGTCGACTCGCTCGTCGGAACCGTCGATGGCCGCGGTCGGGCTCTGCTCGGCGTCGGTGCGGTCGATGCCGGTCGGCATGGTCTGCGTGGCCCGGACCGGCGTGTCGGCCTGGATGTAGTCGACGGCCGGGTAGGTCGCGAGCCGGTCGCGAGCCGCGTCGGTCAGCTGCGCCGAGTATCCGCTCAACGCCGAACCGTAGACGTGACCGACGATCCCGCCGAGTGCTCCGACCTGCTGCTGCGCCACCGACGCCGCGTCCACACCGTCCTCGAGCACCACGATGTAGCTGCCCAGCTCGCTGCCGAGCGTCTCGGCCGTCGCCGTCTGCGTCGAGACCACTGACGCGCCCGCCATCGCGCACGCGGCCAGCATGACCCCGAACTTCCTTCTCATCTTTTCGTCTCCCATTGCGCCGACTGACTTGGCTGGTCAACGCGGGAAGTGATCACGGGAAACGGAAAGAGCCGAACTAGACGCCACTCGGCCGAGTGCGTTAGTCCATTCGTCGCAGCGCCCGGTACTCGGTTTCGATGTGCTGCCACGCGGCACGGACGTGCTCGCGTGTCGTGGCGGGAGCGCCGATCGCCAGCCGCAGCGTCATACGCCCGCCGACCTTGGTGTGGGTGAGGTAGAGCTCGCCGGAGTCGTTGAGCCGCTCCCGCAGCGTCGCGGTCGCGGCGTCGGCGTCCGTTTCGGACAAATTGGCCCACAGTGGACGGAAGCACACCAGACCGAACGGATGCGGTTCGAGCAACGCGAAATCCTCGCTGGCGCGCACCCAGCCGGCCAACTCGTCGGCCATCGCGACGCCGGACCGGATGTGCTCGCGAAGCCCCTCGGCGCCGTACCACCGCAGCACCGCCCACAGCTTCAGCGCGCGGAACCGCCTGCCGAGCGGGATCTGCCAGTCCCGGTAGTCGATCACCTCACCGGACTCGGTCGCGGCGTTGCGCAGGTACTCCGGCACCACCGACAGCGCGTCGATCAGCGGCGCGCGGTCGGCCACCCACAGCACGGTGCAGTCGAAGTTGGTCAGCAGCCACTTGTGCGGGTCGGTCACGTAGGAGTCGGCGAACTCGGCCACCCCGTCGTTGATCCACCGCAGCTCATCGCAGACGGCCGCCACCCCGGCGTAGGCCGCGTCGACGTGGAGCCAGACACCCTGCTCGGCGCAGATCTCGCCGATCCGTCGCACCGGGTCGATCGCGGTGGTCGACGTCGTGCCGATCGTCGCGCACACCATCGTCGGCGTCGCCCCGTCGCGCCGGTCCCGCTCGATCACGGTCGCCAGCTCCTCCGGTCGCATCGCCAGCGTGTCCGGATCGACGTCGACGACCCGGACGTTCTCGCTGCCGATCCCGGCGATGGCGGCGGCCTTCTCCAGCGAGGAGTGCGTCTGTGAGGAGACGTAGACCGTGTTGCGGCCCCGGCCTGCCCGGCGCACCGCCGCCAGCAGCGCGACCAGGCTGCCGCTCGACGCCGAGTCCTCGATGACCCCGCCGCCGCGCGCGTCGGTGCGCCAGTGCTCCGGCAGCCCGAGCAGTTCGGCGAGCCAGTCGACCACGACGGTCTCCAGCTCGGTGCAGGCCGGGCTGGTCGCCCACAGCATGCCCTGCACACCGAGCCCGGACGACAGCAGATCACCGAGGATCGCGGGGCCGCTCGTGTTGGCCGGGAAGTACGCGAAGAAGCTCGGGTGCTGCCAGTGCGTGACACCGGGCAGCAGGATGGCGTCCAGGTCGGCGAGCACCCGCTTGAACGGCTCGCCGCGCTCCGGCGGATAGGCGGGCAGCGCCGCCCGCACCTCCCCCGGCCGCACCCGCGAGCGCACCGGATACGACTCGATCCCCGCCATATAGTCGGCGATCCAGTCGATCACCCGCTTGCCGTGCTCGCGAAACTCCTCCGCCGACATGTGACCCGCCATGCGACGCGACTCTAGACGTCTCGGACGTGCAGCATCCTGCTCACGGCGGGCCGGACCATCCGGGTGGCCGGGGGCTTGCCGTGCGCAGGCGGGGCGGGGTCACGCCGGGCCGATGCCGTGCGCCTGCCGTGCTCGTTGCGCGGCGGCCGGTCCTGGCGCGGTCCGATGTCCCGCTCCGGCCGGGGACGGGGCCGCCAGATCGCGCGCCGCGGTTCCGCCGTCACCCCCGGCGCCGGGCGCCACGCCGTCCGCGTCGGGTGGCTCGCCCTGCGCGATCGGAGCGGTGCCGCCGCCGGCGGGCAGCAGGTAGGTGCCGATGTCCGAGACGACGATGGCGCCGGACGCCAGCAGCAAGCCCAGCACAAGCGCGGTCGCCGCGTTGGCGCCGCGCATGGCCACCGTGTCCCTCATCCGCGCCGCCTTGCGTGTGTTCTCCCCAGTTTCACCACGCTCACGGTACCGAATCGGGCAATTACCTCATAGAGATCAGCGACACATAATTTCGCGGATATCCGGTCAGAGCCAGCGCGGCAACGTGGGCACGGTGCCCTCACACCGCAGCGCGCCGAGGTCGCCGCGGCCGACGAGCCAGCCCGCCATGAGGTTCGCGGGCCCGGCGACCGTCGCCCGCGCCTCGGCGTCCGGGCCGACCGTGACCGGGGGATGACCGTCCGGCCGCAGCGACACCGCCTGGTCCAGCTTCGGCGACATCCAGCCCGCGACATCACGCAGCAGCTCGAGCGCGACATCGTCCGGGATGACGTCGATCCCGGCACCGGCGCCGAGGTCGACGAGGTGGATCCACACCTCGCGCACCCGGAACCACGGCACCCGGCTCGCCGGCATCTCGGCGCCCTGCGCGTTCCGCACCGTCGCCTGCCACGCCTGCGGCGACATCGACGTCGCGACGTCGGCGAACCGGCGACCGGACTCGCGCAGGTCGGCCAGCTGCT
This sequence comes from Actinophytocola sp., assembly GCA_009377395.1. Classification (GTDB taxonomy): domain Bacteria; phylum Actinomycetota; class Actinomycetes; order Mycobacteriales; family Pseudonocardiaceae; genus Haloechinothrix_A. The sequence goes on from WHUB01000014.1 coordinate 61,725, forward strand.
CCGCGAGCGCCCGTCCGGCGCCCGCCTCGATGTCCGCGTTCCGCTGCTCCGGCCTGGCATACATCGGCGTCGGCGTGCCGGTGCGCGCCCAGGTGAGCAGGTTGACCAGCGCGTCGGCATTGCGCGCGACGTGCGTGATCACGTGTCCGCGCGTCCAGCCGGGCAACGCCGACGGTTCGCCGACCGCCTCCTCGCGCAGCGCGGCGACCGCCTCCTCGAGGCGTCGCTGCCCCTGCTCTACCCAGTCCAGTGCCTGCCCGATGTCCGAGGTCACCCCGCAACGATCGCACCTCGAGCGCGACGACTCCACCCCCGATGATCCATTTTCCGCGTATCGCCACAGCCGGACAATCGTTATCCACTTCACGACCGTTGCTGAAGTTGACGGGTGGAGGCGACCGATGTCGATACGGGACCGACGGAAGATCACGGCGGTGGCGGGTGCGATCGCGCTGGCCATGGCGTCGCTGGCGGGCGCGTCCACCGCGGGCGCGCAGAGCACGGCGGCCCCGGGCGAGCCGAAGCTGGTCAACCTCGAGCACGTCTACAACTTCAACCCCCGCCAGCACGACCCGCGCGCCAAGAACCCGGCCAACGAGCCCTACGCCGGGTCCGACCTGGAGTTCTTCAGCCACCGGGTGCCGCTGCGCGACTACCGGACCGGGGCGCTCGTCAACCGCGCCGGCAAGCCGCTGCCACGCGGCGCCAAGCCGGTGATGGCGAAGCGGCATTTCGCCGTGATGGGCTCCTACCAGCGCGGCGGCTACATCTTCGACATCACGAACCCGCAGCGGCCCCGGTTCGTCAGCCAGGTCACCTGCCGTCAGGACCGCAACGACGTCGGGATCACGAAGCTCCGCGACGGCAAGGGCCGGACGCATGTCGTGCTCGCACTGACCCAGCAGAGCGGCAACCCCTGCCCGAACTACGGCAGCGGCGTCGGCGTCAACGTCACCACCCCCGACAACCTGCGCGGCTTCCACAAGGGTGTGCAGTGGGGCGGCACCGCCGACGTCGCCAGGCAGTCCGGCAAGCTGGTCTACGCCGGCACCGGCTGCACACCGGCGAGCTACGCCCCGGTCGCCGACCAGATCCAGGGCAACATCGCCCTCGTCGACGCCCGGCAGAGCGCCACGAACGAGGCCGACTCCTGCCCCACCTACACGTTCGTCCAGAAGGTGCGCGCGGCGGAGGCGGCGGGCGCGGTCGGGTTCGTGCAGATCCCGGCCAAGGATGAGCCGCCGCGCGGCGACGCCACCGCGATCGCCGCCGACATCCCCGCGATCGAGCTGTTCCGCACCGACGCCGCCCTCAAGACGAGGAACGCCGTGGTCGGCGGCACCGCCGTCAAGGCGACGCTGGGCAACGCACCGGCCAGGTCACCGCTGCGCGGCAAGGGGTCCGGCGGAATCGGTGTCTTCGACATCACCGACCCGTACAAGTGGTCGCCGATGTACCGGCTGCGCACCGGCAACGGCGGCGTGCACAACTTCGTCTTCCATCCCACCAAGCCGTACGGGTACGCCTCCAACGGCGCGCTGCCCGGTCTGATCAACACGATCCCGATCGTCGACTTCTCCAGGCTCTATCACCCCAAGGTGCTGCCCGGCCCGGACACCGAGGGCGGCGTGCACGACACCGAGTTCAGCATCGGCGGCAACCGCGCCTACGCCGCGTCGGAGAACAACTACCGCATCTACGACACCAGCAACCCGAAACGGCCCAAGCTGTTGTCCCGGACGCCGAACGTCGGCTCGTACGCGCACGGCGTGTTCCCCAGCCCCGACCGGAAGCTGATGGTGACCAACAACGAGAGCCTCGTGCTCGGCGGTTTTCTCGTCGAGGGCTCCGGGTTCTGCCCGGGCGAGGGGCTGGCCTCCTACGACACCACCGACGAGACGTCACCGAAGGGGCCGCTCGGGTACTACGTCCCCGACGTCACCGGGCCGACCGACGAGCGGCCGTGCACCTCGCACTTCGGCCGGTTCTTCCCCGGCAGCAAGGTGATGTCGATGGGCTGGTACATCGCGGGCACCCGGATCATCGACTGGTCCGACCCCGCCAACCCGGTCGAGGTCGCCAGCGCGGTCATGAAGCACAGCAACACCTGGGCGGCGAAGTTCCACAAGGGACCATACGTCTACTCCGGCGACATCGGCCGTGGCTTCGACGTCTTCCGCTGGAGCGGCAAGGGGAAAGCGCCGTGGTTGCGTTAGGGCGTTTCTCCCAGCCACCGATCGATGGGCTTCGTGATCCAGATTGTCGCTGGCAAGGCGGAGGAGCGGCGCATAGCGGGCCCTATGGGCCGCGACGACAACGCAGCCAGCGGCGATCTGGGCGCGAAGACCGCGATCAGCGGGGCTGGGAGAGACGCCCTTACCCCTTCACCGCGCCCATGGTGAAGCCGGAGATGAACCGGGCGAGGAACAGGTTGAACACGAAGGCGATCGGTATCGCGACGAAGATGTTCGCCGCCTGTAGCGACTGCCAGAAGAACACGTCGCCCCGGACCAGCTCCGTCGGCACGCCGGTGCTGACCACCTTCTCCTGGGTCGGCGAGATGAACGTCAGCGCGTAGATGAACTCGCTGGCGGTCAGCGTGAACGCGAACACCACCACCGCGACCGTGCCGGGGAACAGCAGCGGCAGGATGGTGCGCAGCATGGCGCCGAGCCTGCTGTAACCGTCCACCATGGCCTGTTCCTCGATGTCGCGCGGCAGCGCCTTGAGGAACCCGATCAGCAGCCACGTCGACACCGGCACCGTGATCGTCGGATAGATCAGCACCAGCGACCATGTCGAGTCCTGCAGCCCGAGCGCGACGACCACCCGCGACAGCGAGAGGAACAGCAGGCTCGGCGGGACGAGGTAGACGAAGAAGATCGCGATGCCCATCGGCGTCGACCACGGCCGGTTGAGCCGGGCGATGGAGTACGCCGCCGGGATGCCGAGCGCCAGCGTGATCAGCACGACGAGCAGACCGACCCACAGCGTGTTCCACGCGAACGTCATGAACGCGGTGTTCTTGAACAGGAACATCACGTGGTCCGCCGTGGGCGGCTGGTTGTAGAGGAACGGGTTGTTGTCCGGGTTGTAGAGGTCGGCGTTGAGCTTCGTCGCGGTCAGCGTGCTCCACACGAACGGCATGGCGCACACCAGCGCGGCCAGGACCGCGACGACGTACAGGCCCACCCTGCCGAGCACGGCCCGCCGCGCGTAATGACGCCGCAGCCGCGCGTTGTCGCCGATCGAGGCTGTCGGGGCTGCCATCAGAACGTCTCCACCTTGCGGACGGCGCGCAGGATCAGGACCGCGGCGGCGAGCAGCAGCGGGAACAGGAACAGCGCGATCACCGCGCCCTGCCCGATGTCACCACCGGCTATACCTCTGGTGAACGACCAACTGGCGAGCACCTGCGTCGAGTTGGTCGGCCCGCCCGCGGTGAGGATGTAGACCACGGCCATGTCGGTGAAGGTGAATATGGCGCCGAACAACGCGGCGACGGCGATCAGCGGGAACGTCAGCGGGATGGTCACCTCGAACAGCCGCCGCCAGAACCCGGCCCCGTCGATGCGGGACGCCTCGATGAGATCGTCCGGAATGGACAGGATGCCGACCATCATGATCACGGCGGCGAGCGGCACCAGCCGCCACACGTGCACCGCGATGACCGAGCCCATCGCCAGCGCCGGGCGACCGAGGAAGTAGGAGTTGTCGTCGATCAGGCCGACGGTGCGCAGCACCCAGTCGATCGGGCTGTAGATCGAGTGCAGCAGCCACAGCCAGGTGATGCTGGACAGCGCGACCGGCGTCGTCCACGGCAGCAGCACCAGGAACCGGACGATCCACTTGCCCTTGAAGTCGGCGGTGAGCACCATCGCGAGCACCTTGCCGAACACCACGATCAGCAGCATCGAGATCACGGTGAACACGAAGGTGTTCCGCAGCGACTGCCAGAACACCGGGTCGGCGAACACCCGGCGGAAGTTCTCGAACCCGACCCAGTCGTAGGACGGGTTTCCCGCCGTCACGTCGCTGAACGCGAACGCGATCGCGAGGAAGAACGGGATCGCGACCAGCACGACGATGTAGACGACCGTCGGGACGAGGAAGATCCAGGCCAGGAACCCGTCCCGGTCGGCGAGGCGCTGCCGTGCGCCCGCGAGCGTCTGCCTGGTGGGCGCGTCGCTGACCATCTCAGCCATGCTTCGCTTCCATCCGGATCGGCTCGGCCCTGGTGCCGGACTCGACACCGAAGAACCGGAGCTTGTCGACGCTGACGCCGAAGGGGTGCGACTCGCCGGGCGTCACCGCGTCGGTCACGGTGGCGGGCAGCCGCGCGATGACCCTGGTGTCCTCGCCGATGCCGCTCACCGTGCCGTAGACGTGACGGTCGCCGGAGAGGTACTCGATGCGGTCGACGTGGAACGACACCTCGACCGACTCGCCGGTGACGTGTGCCGAGGGCAGCAGGTGTTCCGGCCGGAACCCGACCAGCGTGCCGTCGCGCTCGACGAGGTTCATCGGCGGCGAGCCGATGAACGTGGCGACGAACGTGTCGGCCGGGTCGTCGTAGATCTCGACGGGATGGCCGAGCTGGCGCAGCTTTCCCTTGTCCATCACCGCGATCCGGTCACCGAGCCCCATCGCCTCCGCTTGGTCGTGGGTGACGTAGACGGTGGTCGTCCCGACTCGCTGCTGGAAGCGCTTGAGCTCGTCGCGAGCGCTCGCCCGCAGCTTGGCGTCCAGATTGGACAACGGCTCGTCGAGCAGGAAGACGTGCGGCGCCCTCACCAGCGCGCGGGCGAGGGCCACCCGCTGTCGCTCGCCGCCGGACAGCTGCCGTGGCTTGCGGTCGAGCAACTGGTCGATGCCGAGCAGTTCCGCCGCCCAGCGGGCCTTGCTCTCCCGCTCGTCCTTCGCCAGCTTCTCCGGTTTGAGCGGGAACACGATGTTTCCAAACACCGTCTTGTGTGGATACAAGGCGTAGCTCTGGAACACCATGGCCACCTTGCGCACCCGTGGCGGCAGGCCGTTGACGACCGACCCCGCGATGAGCACCTCGCCGGACGTGGGCTGTTCCAGCCCGGCGATGGTGCGCAGCAGCGTGGTCTTACCGCACCCGGACGGCCCGAGGAGGACGAGGTACTCGCCCTCCTCGATGGCCAGGTTCACGTCGTCGATGGCACGGACATGACCACCGTCGAACTGCTTGATGAGGTTCGCGACCTCGACGGTTACCGACACCCAGACTCCCTAACCGCCACCGATGAGGTCACGCTGACGCCACCGGGCGAAGATCCGCTCGCACTCCTCGTGCGCCCGCTTCACCGACTGTTCCGGTGACATGCCGCGGGTCACCCGCGCGAACATGTTCGGCAGGGTGTAGGTGCCGAGCACCTCGCCGATCGCGGGGCTGGACGGCCCGGGATGCCCGATGCTCGCGCTCCACTCGGCGGCGGTCTCGACGTCGCCGAGGAAGGACAGCTTGTCGGCGGGCTTGGCGCCGAACGGATCGTCGCCCAGCCAGTCGTCGAGCGACGGCGCCAGACTCGGCCACGACGGGAAGTCGTACAGCCGGGAGTGGTAGGTCGTCAGGCCGAAGTTGTCGGTGAAGTGCAGCAAGAACTCCTTGGCTGCGTCCGGGTTCTTGGCGTGCTTCGGCACCGCGTAGTTGTACATCACGTGCTGCGCGGCGAGCGCCGCCTCCGGCCCTTCGAGCGCGGGCACGAAGAAGGTGTCGTTGGCGATCGACGGGTTGGTCTCCTGCGCCGACCGCCAGGCCGAGATCGAGTTGATGATGAAGCTCAGCTCACCCGCGATGAGGCCCTCATTGTTGCTCGACGACGTCCACGAGAACACCTCGTCGGTCATGGCGTCGTTGAACAGCTTCTGCGCGAACTCGACCGCGGCGATGGTCTGCGGCGAGTCGAGCACCACGTTCTCGTTCTCGTCCTGCACCGACGCGCCGTACGACCAGAGCAGGGCATGCCCGAACATGTTGGAGTCGATCTCCTGCGACATGCCGAGCCCGACCGGGATGTCCTTGCTGCGGTAGATCTGGGACGCGCCCTCGAGAAGATCGTCCCATGTGGACGGTCCGTCCGGGAATCCGGCCGGTTCCCAGAGACTCTTACGGTAGTTGCCGGGATCGGGCACCCAGCCCGGCGCGAACGCGTAGAACTTGTCGGTGTGCGGGTTGTAGCTCGACTCCCGGCAGATCGCCAGCTGTTCGCCGTGCCGGTTGCTGGCCTCCTGAGTGACGTCGGCCAAGTCGAGCACGGCGGGCTCGAACTGGGACAGCGTCGCGATGTACTGGACGATGTCGTGCCCCTGGCCCGCCGAGATCTCCGAGGCGATCTGCGTCGGGACGTTCTCGACGTCGATGTGGTCGACCCGCACGTTGACGCCGACCTTCTTGCCCCACCCCTTGGCGAAGGAGTCGAACCACGTGTCATGGCTTGGTACAAAATGGCTCCAGAGCAGGATGCTCAGGTCGCCGGACAGTTTCGTTGCTGGTTCGTTGAATACTGGACTCGGAGCCTTGGCCTCGGGATTGGCCGCGGGACTCTCCGGCTCGCTGGCACAGGCCCCCAACGTGATCCCAGCTCCGGTCATCCCCGTGAGCTGGAGAAACCTGCGTCGTGTCCATGGGTCTATTTCGAATGTCATAGCCCAACCTCCTGCGGTTCATCCGAGACCGTACCGCCGAGTCCCGTCATGATCTAGACCACAAACAAAACTCGCTCAGGTGGTCTACTCCAGCGCAGGGGCCACGTCGGCCAGCCACCGAGGGTGAACGCATCGGAACTGATCGTGATTGCTGGTGTTACCGGTGTTCACTTTCACCGACCATTCTTGTCAATTCGGTCGTTGAATTCAAGACGCGGAAGAACTAATATAATAGGCCGATAGTAGACCACTATTCCACTCTCGATCTTTCTCGTGAAATCCCCCGGAGGTAGCTGTGAACCTCCTCCACTACGCAATATTCGCGATCGTCGTACTGGCCTTCATCTGCAAGCTCAGCTACCACGTGTTCTACGAGATTCCGCATGACAGGAAGATCATCGAACAGCGTGGCGGCCGGGAATTGGAGTACCACCGCTGAAATCGCTTACGCGATGGTTCGCTAGTCGATTTCCCATTCTTTTACCAGCGCCGCCAGTGACGTGACGTGATAATCGGGTGTGGTTATCGTGGCGGCGGCGGGCGTCGCGCCGGTTCCCGATTCGCCGTGACGACGTTCGACCCAGCAGGTGCGATAGCCGAGCCGGTGCGCGGCACCGATGTCGTGGTACTGACTCTGCGCGACATGCACGAATTCCGCTCTGCGGTAACCGTGCACGCTCTGCCTGCCGAGGCAGTAGGAGAACATCTGCGGATCCGGCTTGTTGACGCCGACGTCCTCGACGGTGACCGCGTCGTCGAACGGCTCGCCGAGTGTCGCGGCCATCTGGGTCATCGCCCAGTTGTCGGCGTTGGTCAGCGCGACGAGCCGGAACCGTCGCCCGAGCGCGCGCAACGCCCGCACTGCGTCGGGAAACGCCGGCCAGTCCGGGATCGACTCCCGCAACGGCGCTCCCTCCGGCAGCCCGAGCTCGGCGGCCATCCGGGCGTAGGTCGGTTCGAGCATCTGGGTGAACGGCAGTTCCGGCGTGCGCCGCTGCTGGATGCCCTCGGCGCGGCCGAAGGCATCCAGCAGCTCGGCGTCACCAGCGCCGGTCAGTGGCCGTAGGCAGTTCAGGATGCCTGTCTCGAAGTCGATCAGCGTGCCGACGACGTCGAACGTCAGCACCCTGACGCCGTCCGGGGCCATCACGACTCCGCCGGGACGATGCCGAGCTTGCCGAAGAAGCCCTTCGCCATGAAGGCTTCCTGTGCCGCGCGAAGCTCCCGCAGCGGGTACGTCCCGGCGAGCAGCGGCCGCAGCTCACCGGCGCGAATGTGGGTGAGCAGCTGGGCGAAGTCGTCGTGGCTGCCGAACGACGAGCCGATGAGCTGGAGCTGCTTCAGGTACACGGTCCGCAGGTCGGTCTCCACCAGCGGCCCGGCGATAGCTCCGGCGACCACGTAGCGTCCCAGTGGCCGCAATGCGTTGAGCAGCACCGGAAAACTCTTCCCCGCGACGACGTCGGCGACCACGTCCACCGACTCGGCGGCGAGCGCGCCGCTCAGCTCGTCGCGGCCGATCACGTGCTCGGCGCCGAGGTCACGAGCCTGCCCGTGCTTTCCGGTGCCGGCGACGGCCACCACCCGCGCGCCCCGGATGGTGGCGAGCTGGATCAGCGCCGAACCGACACCGCCGGACGCGCCCGTCACCAGGACCGTCTCCCCCGGCCCGACCCCGGCACGGTTCAGCATCCGCATCGCGGTCGCGTACGCGGTCGGGAACGTCGCCAGCTCGGCGTCGCTCAGCGGACTGTCCACGACGTGCGCGTTCTGGGCAGGCACGGTGACCAGCTCGGCGAACCCGCCGTCGCGTTCGCTGCCGAGATACTCGGTCGTCACCAGCGCCCGCTCGTCGCCCTCGTAGAGCATCGGGTCGACGAGCACCCGTTCGCCGATCCGCGACTCGGGGACGCCCGCGCCGACCTGATCGATGCGGCCCGCAACGTCCGCGCCCTGGATGCGCGGGAAGGTCAGCGGCTCCCGCCGCCAGCCCGCGCTCGCGTCCGGGTCGTCCGGCGAGCCGTAGGCGCCCTGCCGCGTCCAGATGTCGGTGTTGTTCATCGCCGCCGCGCCGACCCGCACCCGCACCTCGCCGGGCACGGGCACCGGGTCGGGCACGTCCTCGCGATAGTCCAGCATGTCCAGTCCGCCGAAGACGGTGAGCAGTACCGCTCGCATGAGTCCTCCTAAAGGTATACTGACCGGTATGGTTACACCGGCGCTCAGCGGTGTCAACTCACCGGTCGGTATACTCGCGGCGATGAGCGGAACGAACACGGCCCTGACCCCGGCGGGACGCCGGGTCCTCGACGTGGCGTCGAGGCTGTTCTACGCCGAGGGCATCCACGCGGTCGGCGTCGAGGCGATCGCGGCGACGGCCGGCGTCACGAAGAAGACGCTGTACGCCAGTTTCGGCTCCAAGGATCGGCTGGTGGCCGCCTACCTGGCCGAACGCGACGAGCGCTGGCGGCGCTGGCTGACGGGGTGGGTCGAGGAGCACGCCGACTCGGCCACCGACCGGCTGCTGGCCACCTTCGACGCCATGGGAGCCTGGATCGACAAAGAGGACCCTCGCGGCTGCGGGTTCGTCAACGCGCTCGCCGAGATCCCGTCGGCCGAGCATCCGGGGCACGCGGTCGTCGTCGAGCAGAAGCGGTGGCTGCGGGACTACCTCACCGAGCTGGCCTCGGCTGCCAGCGCGGCGGCGCCGGAGGACGCAGGCAAGGCGTTGATGTTGCTGCACGAGGGCGTCGCCGTGTCGGCGGCGACCGGCTGCGTGCCGGACGCCGCGCGACGCGCTCGCGAGGCCGCGGCCACCCTGCTCGGTGGCAGGGGCCCCCGGCGCGAGACATAACAGTTCGAGTTGGCTTTACTAAAGTGCGCACCAGGCATCGCAGGGAAGGGAGTTGCGCGTGAGTACGCAGACCGAGACGTTCGAGTTCCAGGCCGAGGCCCGGCAGCTGCTGCGGCTGATGATCCACTCGGTGTACTCGAACAAGGATGTCTTCCTGCGCGAGCTGATCTCCAACGCCTCCGACGCCCTCGACAAGGTCAAGCTGGAGGCGATGCTCGACAAGGACCTGGAGGTCGACACCTCTGACCTGCACATCACCATCGAGGCCGACCAGGAGGCCCGCACCCTGACGCTGGCCGACAAGGGCATCGGCATGTCGCGCGACGAGGTCGTCGAGGTCATCGGCACCATCGCCAAGTCGGGCACCGCCGAGCTGCTGCGCAAGCTCAAGGACGCGGGTGACGCCGAGTCGGCCGACCTGATCGGGCAGTTCGGCGTCGGCTTCTACTCCAGCTTCATGGTGGCGGACACGGTCAGCATGGTCACCCGGCGGGCGGGCGAGCCGACCGGCACGCGCTGGGAGTCGTCCGGCACTGGCACCTACACCATCGAGACCGTCGAGGACGCGCCGCAAGGCACGGCGATCACGCTGCACCTCAAGCCGGAGGACGCCGAGGACCAGCTGCACGACTACACCAAGGAATGGAAGATCCGCGAGCTGGTCACCAAGTACTCCGACTTCATCACCTGGCCGATCCGGATGGCGGTGACCAAGCCCGCGACCAGCGACGACGCCGAGGCCACCACCGAGATCGAGACGATCAACTCGATGAAGGCGCTGTGGGCGCGGCCGAAGGACCAGGTCTCCGACGAGGAGTACAACGAGTTCTACAAGCACGTCAGCCACGACTGGCAGGACCCGCTCGAGGTCATCCGCATGCAGGCGGAGGGCACGTTCGAGTACCAGGCGCTGCTGTTCATCCCGTCGCACGCGCCGCTCGACCTGTTCATGCGCGAGGCCAAGCACGGCGTGCAGCTCTACGTCAAGCGCGTGCACGTGATGGACGAGTGCGACGCGCTGATCCCGGAGTACCTGCGGTTCGTCAAGGGCGTCGTCGACTCGCAGGACCTCACCCTCAACGTCTCCCGTGAGCTGCTGCAACAGGACCGCCAGATCGAGCTGATGCGCAAGCGGCTGGTCAGGAAGGTGCTGTCGACCATCAAGGAGATGCAGGCGAACAACCCGGAGCGGTACAAGACGTTCTGGGCCGAGTTCGGCCGCCCGGTCAAGGAAGGGCTGCTGTCCGACTTCGACAACCGCGAGACGCTGCTGGAGATCTGCTCCTTCGACTCCACCAACTCCTCGGACGAGCAGACCACGCTCAAGTCCTATGTGGAGCGCATGAAGGAGGGGCAGGAGCACATCTACTACGTGACCGGTGAGTCGCGTTCCATTGTGGAGAACTCCCCGCACATCGAGGCGTTCAAAGCCAAGGGCTATGAGGTGCTGCTGCTGACCGACCCGGTCGACGAGATGTGGGTCGGTGCGGTGCCGGAGTTCGACGGCAAGAAGTTCCAGTCGATCGCCAAGGGCGCCGTCGACCTCGACGGCGAGGACGAGTCGGAGTCCGACGAGCCGAAGCAGCGGGAGGGCTACGCCGATCTGCTGTCCTGGCTCAGCTCGACGCTGAGCGAGCAGGTCAAGGAGGTGCGGCTGTCGTCGCGGCTGACGACGTCGCCCGCGTGCCTCGTCGGCGAGGAGCACGACATCACGCCGACGCTGGAGAAGATGTACCGGGCCATGGGGCAGGAGATCCCGCAGGTCAAACGCACGCTCGAGCTGAATCCGGACCACCCGCTGGTGACGTCGTTGAAGGAGGCGTACGGCAAGCACGCGGGCGACCCCGCGCTCGCCGACACCGCCGAGCTGCTGCACGGCATGGCGCTGCTGGCCGAGGGCGGCGAGCTGGCCGACCCGGCGCGTTTCACCCGGCTGCTGGCCGACCGGCTGGTCGGCGCGCTGCCCGCGACGGCGGAACCGGAGTCCGAGGGCGAGTGACGGTCATGCCACAGTGGTGACCGTGATGGCGGGATAACGGCGAGCGAACCCGGTGTCCAGCGTCGCCAACGAAAACCCGGCCGTCTGCGCGAAGGCGGCGAGGTAGTCGTCGGTCCAGAGCTTGTGGCTGTTGTCGTCTCGCGCCGACATCGCACGCCACGCTTGCTCCAGTTGGAGGGGCTCGCTCGCCCACCTGACGCGGTCATCGGCCCGCAGCGTGTCGACCACGCGCCAGGCGCCGGCGCGGCTCACCACGTCGGCAGCCATCACGGCGGAGTTGGACAACAGCCGGAGCAGGCCCATCTGCGTGACCCGGCACAGTATGAGCGCGCCCGACTGCTCGTCGAACCACGTCGCCACTCGCTGGTGGTGTGCGTGGCCGCTCCACACGGCGGCCAGCCACACCCCGACATCGAGCAGCATCATCGGCGACCGGCGTGCTTTTCCGCGTCCTCGGCCGCGAAGACCGCCTCGATACCGGCGTTGGTGATGTCGACGGCACCCGGCTTCGCGCTGCCGACGAGTGGCAGCCGCACTCGCGTGTGCTCAGCGGGCGGGGCCGCATTGCCGAGCTCGTGAGTCACGGCGCGAGTGAGGAACTCCTTGAGCGTCTCGCCCCGCGCGGCGGCCTCCGCCTTGGCCGCGCGAAGCAGCTCGGTAGGGAGCTGAACCGTGGTGCGCATAAAAACATATTAGCACCACCTGTGACGCCTCAGCCCACGCGCCAGCGGCCGGTGGCGGCGAGGCCGAGCGAGAACAGCATCTTGTCGCGGGGGTTTTGCAGGCTTCGCCCGGTGAGCGACTCGATCTGCTTGAGTCGGTAGATCACCGTGTTGCGGTGGCAGTACAGCTCCTCCGCCGCATGCGTCGGCGAGCCGTCGTGCGCGAGCAACGCGGCGAGCGTCGTCAGCAGCACCTCGCTCGTGTGCGACGGCTGCGCCAGCAGCGGGCCGAGCGTCTGATCCACGAGCAGCGACGTGACCTCGGGATTTCCCGCCATCAGCACCTCGGGCAGCCGATCGGTGACGGCGACGATCTCTCTGCTGCCGCGTGCCACGGTGTCGGCCGCCCGCGCGGCAAGCTGGTACGCGGTGGCGAAGCTGGCGAAACCGTCGGTGGACAGGGCGACGCCGACCCGGCCCGCGACGGCGGGCGCCAGTGTCTCGATCAGGTCGGCGATGGCGAGGTCACCGAGGTCGACGAGCCCGAAGTGGGCGCCCGCCCTGACGTGCCAGTGTGAGGTGACGCCGGCGCGCTCCAGCCGGTCCTCCGGCGCGTGCAGCGGTTCGCCGGACAGGTCGTCGAACGCGGCGACGACGCAGGCGAGCGGCTCGTCGGCGTCGATGGCGAGCACCTCGCGGGCCTCGCCGGCGAACTCGGTATCGGCGCCGCGGCCCTCGGCGAGCCCGTCCAGGATGCTCTGCTGCCGTTGCAGGTCGCGGCGTTGCAGCCGGGCGCTCTCCCGCCGGTACGACTCGACCAGCGTCGCGTTCTGCACGTCCAGCGCATGCCAGATCCGTTGCCCGGCGAGCAGCAACACGTGGTCGTCGACGTCCAAAGTGGCGTTCCCACGCTGGTGCAGCAGCGCCTCCCACAACACCCGCGTGCCCAGGCTGTAGGCGTTGAGCACCAGCTCCATCGGCACGCCCTGCCGCGCCCGCCTGCGTCCGGTCTCACGCCAGACGTGCACCGCCTTCTCGTCCGAGCTCGCCAGCCCCGCCATGGTGCGGATGCCGCGCCGGACGTGCTCGCGGGTGTTGGCGCGAACGTCGGCCCGCAGCTCGGGCGGCGCCGTCTGGTAGAAGTCCCTGTCCTTCTCGAGCAGGGTGAGCGTGATGCTGTCGGCGATCGCGTCGGACTGGTCGAGCAGCGATCCCCACGCCCGCGCGATCTTCCCCTCGACCGCTTCGTCCTCGCGGTCGCGCACACCGCGACCGTCGACGGCGTGCGGCAACCGTGACGCGCTCATTCGGCCACGATCGCACTGAGCGCACAGTTCAGCCAAGACCTGACCAGCAAATCGGGCATTCAGCACGAGAGATGTTGTGCAGTGCGTCCGTATCGAAATCTGTGCGCGTAGCCCACGGTGGTGTGCACCACACCGCGATCAAGGGAGGTCACGTGGCGGGGCACCGCGCCGAGGTCGGCGCCTTCACGATGTCGGGGATCAACGTCAGCTTCGGCGGCATCACCGCGCTCTCCGATGTGTCGCTCGAGGTGACGCCGAACCAGGTGGCGGGCGTCATCGGCCCGAAACGACGAGGCGGCGCGGCTGCTCGCACGCCGCCTCGCCCGGTCGCTCGAGGGTG
>WHUB01000150.1 GCA_009377395.1 Actinophytocola sp.
AGGCGATGTCGCGCAACTGGCGTGGGTTGTGTGGTTGTCGGCGTAGGCTGGTGGTACCGGAGGCGACCTAGTGTCCGCTGATTTGTGGGTGCCGCCTCGGGTGCACGAGCAATCCCCGGTCACCTGATGGGTGGTCGGAGGCGGGAGCGCCGAGATGATCTCGGGTCAGCTGCGTCCTACCCTGACAACAGCAGGTCAACAGCCGCGAGGGCCACGGCTGGCGATGAAACCACCCGGTTCGATGCCGGGGTGCGTCGACGGGGGGTGGTGGCCGCGTTCAGACGACCTGGCGGCTGAGTTCCCGGACCTGGCGTCCGCGCTCGCGCCGTGGGTCGGCCCCGTCAGCCGAGTCTCGTACCACCTCGACACGTGGGGGATCCTCCCGCGGAAAGTACCCGTCCAAAGCCGGATCGTACGTTTCGAGGGTTTCCGCTCCATGAGTCCGAACACGGTAGTGGTGATCGGCGCGGATTCCCGGCGGATCAGCCTGCTTGTGGTGCCACCCGGCGCCCCTGGCGGCGCGGCCCGCGCCGCACTGCGCTCAGCCGCAGGTCACGACTCGACCGTCACCGTGGCAGACATCCTGGCCAGCAACGGCATCACACCGGGCACCCGCCCAGATGTCACAACAGCCGTGCCGCGTCCCCGGGCGGCCGACGCCGCGGAGCAACGGTGGGAAGCCGACGGCGGCCGTACCCGCTCCGCCGGCTGAAGCGCACCCAGATGCCAGCCCCACCACCCAGACGAGGACGACAGCCATGACCCAAATCTATTCGGAGAAGAGCACCAACCAGTTAGCGGTGTGGCGAGACCTGATCGAGGCGCTCGAACAGGTCGACACAGCATGGAAAGCCGCGCAACCACCCGGCACCGGCACCGCCACATCGTCCCAGCTACCCGGAAACGTGGCTATGGCCTTGGTCAAGGCCAGCCACCGGGCGACCGAGGCGGTCGTGGGAGTGACCGACATCCTCGTCGACCAGTACGACAACGGTGACAACTTCCGCGACATCGCCTCGGCGCTACGACACGCTCTCAGCCAATGGCCAACACGGTGACCACCACCCGATCCAAGCCGTGAGGCGGCCCGACTCGTTGACCGGCGGCCGCTGTCAGCATCCAACGACCCGCCGAAGATTCGGGAGACGTTTTGGTGCAATGGTTCTCGGGCATACTAGAGACGAACCGCTTGCCCAGACCTTGGCGGAGCTTCCCAGCAACTACGTCCGCAACACCGCCCGACACACAACCGCGTTCCCAAACCCCGCCCGATAGGCATCGGACTCGCATTGCGGGGAATTTCGCAAACAGTGGAGGCAGACATGCTCATTCTCGTGGTTGTGCTACTCGTGGCCTGGCTGATCGTCTCGATAATCGGGTTCGCCATGGAGGGACTGATGTGGCTGGGAATCATCGGCGTCGTTCTGTTCGTGGGAACCGCCGTGATCGGTGCCGTCCGGCGCAAAGCCCTCAGGCGATCCTCCTCCACACACTGAATCGGCAGCCCAGGTTCGCCAGGGACCATGGCTACCGATGGCGACGACCGGAAGCTGTCAAGCTGATCAAGGCAGGTTGATAGCTGAATTAATTGGTTGAGTGGCCTCGGGGCATCTCCTTGTCGGTGTTGGTGGGCTTGTTGATCCAGACAGCGCCGGGCAGCCTCGGGGGTTGTGGGACGCCGCGAACGAACCGCTCGGGATTGTCCGCGTAGGCCTGGGCGAGGACGTTGTCGCGTTCGCGGCGGATCTGCAGTGCGGTTCCGAAGTGGACTGACGCCGGGGTGTGCAGGCCCACGCCGGTATGGCGATGATCATGGTTGTACCAGCGGAAGAACTCGCCGCAGAACCTGCGGGCGTGCTCGATGGAGTCGAACCGCTCGGGAAAGACCGGCCGGTACTTCAGCGTCTTGAACTGCGCCTCGCTGTAGGGGTTGTCGTTCGAGGTCTTCGGTCGCGAATGCGACTTCGTGACGTGCAGGTCGGAGAGCATTTCGGCGACAGTCTTGCTCTTCATCGCCGCTCCCCGGTCGGCGTGCAGGGTCAGTGTGTCCGGATCGACGTGGTGCTTGGTGATCGACTCGCGCAGGAACCGGCGGGCGAGTTCCTGGTCCTCGCCGCGCGTCAGGATTCCTGGCAGGGCTGTTGTGTCAGTCCTGAAGGAGAATCCACG
>WHUB01000151.1:0-1658 GCA_009377395.1 Actinophytocola sp.
CCTCGGGCCGTTGCTGCGGACCGGTCGCAACGCGGGCGTGAGCATGCCGGCGGCGCCATCGACGCGGACGTCCTCGTCCGCCGGGTGGGCGCGGCGGGCGTCGCCGAGGCCGTCGTGGTCGGACTGCCCGACGAGCTGGCCACCGTGCTGCTGGACGCCTACGTCGACCGGGCGGCCATGGGGGAGGAGTTCGTGCCAGGCGCGCTGTACGAGGACTTCTTCGACGGCGTGCCGATCGCCTTCGAGCCCGTAGCGAAGGACCACTATCCGGCCTTCTTCGGCTCGGCGTTCCTGCTCTACCCGGACGGCGACTTCCCGGCGCTGCAGATCATCGTGCCCACGCCGGAGGGCAGCTGGCCGTGGGACTCCGACGCCCCGGAGGGCTTCGCCCAGTGGCAGCCGGTGCTGACCGAGAGCGGCCGGCCCTCCTTCTAGCCTCCCTTCGGCGCGTCCTGTCGAACCGGCCGGGACCGGGCAGGTAACCTGCTTCCTCGAACGAGTGTTCGGCGTGTGGAGGTCGTTGGTGCGCGTACTCGGGGTCGACCCCGGACTGACCCGATGCGGCGTGGGCATCGTCGACGGCGGCACCGGGCGGCAGGTCAGCTGTGTCGGCGTGCACGTGGTGCGCACTCCGGCCGACGCCGAGCTGGCCGATCGGCTGCGGGAGGTCGCCGACAGGGTGGACGAGTGGCTCGACACCTACCGCCCCGACGCCGTCGCGATCGAGCGCGTGTTCAGCCAGCAGAACGTCAGGACGGCGATGGGCACGGCGCAGGCGAGCGGCGTGGTCGCGCTCGGCGCGGCGCGGCGCTCGCTGCCGGTTGGTTTCCACACCCCGAGCGAGGTGAAGGCGGCCGTCACCGGCTCGGGCCGGGCGGACAAGCAACAGGTGACCACCATGGTGACCCGGCTGCTGCAACTGCCGGAGCGGCCCCGGCCCGCCGACGCGGCCGACGCGCTGGCACTCGCCGTCTGCCACCTGTGGCGGGAGCCGATGCGCGCTCGGCTCGCCGACGCCGAGCGACGCGCGGCCGGGCTGGCGAAGGCACACAAGGCGCGGCTCGCCGCCGCGCGGGCACAACGAAACGGCGCGGCCGCCGGGCAGAACGCGGCGCTGCGCCGGGGAGGGACGCGATGATCTCGTCGGTACGCGGGCAGGTGCTCGCGATCTCGCTCGACCACGTCGTGGTCGAGGTCGGTGGTGTCGGCCTCGCGGTGCTGGCGACGCCCGCCACGCTCGCCACACTGCGGGTCGGCGAGCAGGCCACGCTGCACACCCAGCTCGTGGTGCGGGAGGACTCGCTGACGCTGTACGGCTTCGTCGAGACCGAGTCGCGGGAGCTGTTCGTGCTGTTGCAGTCGGTGTCCGGCATCGGACCCCGGCTGGCGCTCGCCGCGCTCGCCGTGCTCGACCCCGACACACTGCGCGCCGCGCTCGCCGACGGCAACCTCACGGTGCTCACCCAGGTACCCGGCATCGGCAAGAAGGGCGCGGAACGGCTCAGCCTCGAGCTGCGCGACAAGGTCGACGCCGTGCCGGGCGGGGACGCTGCCGCCAGGGTGCCCGGCGCCGCGCCCGCCGCCGCCAACGGGGTCAAGCCCGACGTCGTCGAGGCGCTGGTCTCGCTCGGTTTCGCGGCCAAGCAGGCGGAGAAGGC
>WHUB01000151.1:1667-2140 GCA_009377395.1 Actinophytocola sp.
ATGCACGATGAGGACGTGTTGTCTACCTCCCCACGCCCAAAGGTGGGGGATTCTCCGCCGGGCTCGCGCCCGACAGTTCCTGCTTCCGTTCCCCGAAGGGGATTGCGACAGATGCGTCCCCGGCTATTGCCGGGTCGGTCTCACTCCGTCTCCACAGGCGGTAACCGCCAGCCCGGCGGCCAAGATGTTGCGGGCCGCGTTCACGTCCCGGTCGTGGGTCGCGCCGCACCGACACGTCCACTCCCTGATGTTCAACGGCATCTCGTCTTGCAGCGCCCCGCACTCCGAGCAGGTCTTGCTCGACGGGTAGAACCGATCCACGGCGACGATGGCGCGGCCGTACCACTCGGCTTTGTACTCCAGCATGCTTCGCAGTTCCGACCAGGCCGCGTCGGAGATCGCCCTGGCCAGCGAGTGGTTGCGGACCATGCCCCGCACGTTCAGGTCCTCGATCACGACCACTTGGTTTTCGC
>WHUB01000152.1 GCA_009377395.1 Actinophytocola sp.
CAGCTGCACCATCCTGTGCACGTCGTCGGTGGTCACCATGCCCACGACGTGTCCTTCGACCACCACGGCCAGGACGGCGCCGGCCAGCGGGCGGCGCTGCAGCACCTCGATGAGCTGGTCGTCGGGGCCGGCGATGTACTCCCGCGGCAGGGTGACCGCAACCGAGTCGATTCGCGCATCCGCCTGCTGCGGCGGCAGGGCGGCCAGCAGGGCGAGCGTGACGACGCTGCGCGGTTCGCCGGCGAAGTCCACGACGGGGAACACGGCCTGCCTCGATCGTGCCGCCTGCCGCACGAAGGCGCTCACCGATGACCAGGCAGGAGCGACGTCGGGATAGGACGTCATTGCGTCCCGCACCGGCACACCGGTGACGGCCGTGCGGACGGTGCTCGCCTGCTGTTCGGCACCGGCAGCGCGGGCGAGGAACCAGCCGACGAGCATCAGCCAGATGCCGTCGATGCGCTGCATGACGAGCACCGAGGCGAAGCCGAGTCCGATGAGCACACTGCCCAGCACGACGCCGGTCCGCGCGGCGGCCCGGTCGGCCTCGGCGCGGCTGCCCCGCATCCTCCAGAGCACGGACCGCAGGATGCGACCGCCGTCCAGCGGCGCCCCCGGCAACAGGTTGAACACGGCGATCAGCGTGTTCAACAGGCCGATCCAGCCGAGCGCGGCGGAGATCACCGCGGGGCCGCCGAGCAGGAAGCTCGCGCCGCCGGCCAGCAGGAAGGCGACACCGGCGACCAGACTGGTGAGCGGCCCGACCGCCGCGATGCGGAAGTCGATGCGCGGGGTCGAAGGCTCGTCCTCGAGATGCGCGACGCCACCGAGCATCCACAGCGTGATCGAACGGACCCTGATCCCGTAGTGCACGGCGACGAGGGCGTGCGCGAGCTCGTGCGCCAGCAGCGACGCGAGGAACACGGCGGCTGTCGGCACTGCGACGATCCAGTGGATGGCGGCGGGACTGCCAGGTGCGGAGCCCGGCAGCACCAGCTGGCCCAGGATCACCGCGACGAGCCCCATGATCACCAACACGGACCAGTTCACGCCAACGGGAATGCCCGCGACGCGACCAAGTCGAAGCGTCTGTCTCATCGCGACCTCCTCCCCTCCACTCCCCTCCACTCCACTCTCACCACAGTTCGCCGTGATGTGTAGCGCCGTTGGTCCCGTCATCGGGCCCGAGCGCCCGCTGCCGTCCCGTGCGGTGTGCTGGGTGGCCGTCCGCGCAGCACACCGCCGCACGCCCGCCGCCGGCGCCGGGATCCAACCGCCAGGTCGAATTGGTCACGATCGCGGTTCGCGGCTGTCGGCCGGCGACAGGACCTTTGTCCCTTCCAGCCGATGACCAATGACGCTGGACGGACGCGGCCGCGTCGCGTTCGATGCGAGGTACGGCCACGCGTTTGGGGCAACGCTGGCCACGGTACCGGGGGTGGGGCCAGGCAACAGGGGCAGCATTGGCCCGAACGGTAACGGGGGCGCAGGATGGTTTCCGATTCGGAGGCCATCCTGCGACGTCTTCTGGGGACTTCGATCATCGCGGACACGTCGACCGTCGCAACGGGACGAACCGCCCGCCCCCACCCCGGAATGATCACGTTCAGTGCATGGCTTCCGTGATCCCACGACGAGTCCGGGGTTCCCCTCGTCTACAGCCTGTTCGAACCCCCGAACGATCACGTTAACGTGATCTCTATGAAACCTGGTGTCGGTGTCAAGGCTTCCCCCGGCCCGGGGTAGGTGCTGGTTGCGCTGGCCGGGGTGGCCGGGTCAACGTGGAGCGCCCGCAGCTGGGGCGCGCGGGAGCGCGCCGACGACCTCAGCTCGGCAGCTGTGCGGGCGAGGTGATCAGCGTGCCTTGCACGTCGTGGACGGTGGCGTCGACGCTGTCGAGGGCGCCCCACGACGCACGATAGTGGTGGCCGCAGAGGAACAGGTCGACCGGCCGCGGTCGCTTCGAGGTCGGCGGTACGACCACCTTCACGATGGGGACGGCCGGACAGCAGCAGG
>WHUB01000153.1 GCA_009377395.1 Actinophytocola sp.
CGTGCTCGCGGCCGAGGACGACCCGGAGATCACGTGGGGCGTCGCGGAGTTCATCAGCCTTGCGCCGCACCGACGAGTGCCTGCAAGCCGCCCTGACCGGAAAGGTAGCGCCGCGATGAACACCGGCAGCTTCAGCGTCTCCCAAGCGATCGGCGAGCCGGTCGAGGCCCCAGCGCTACTCTGCCCCGTACCCTTCAGCGCTCGCTACGACCTCGACCGCACCACCGGGCTCATCTCCCGAACAGGACACCCCCTTGCGGGGCAGTCGGTCGCGAACAAGATCCTGCTCACCCCCGGCGTACAAGGCGGCGTCGCCGCAGGCTGGGCACTGCTCGCCATGCGGGGGCTCGACGTGGGCTTCGCGGGACTGGTCTTCGGCGACATCAACCCGGTCATGGTGCAAGGCGCCGTCACCGCTCACATCCCCATCGCCGCCAGCGTGGACCCCGCCATCTTCGACAACGTAAACACCGGCGACATAGTACGACTCGACCCCACGAAACGAACGATCACACTCGTCGCCAACCGCAAGCCGCATGATGACGAGGGACCCCGCATCGGCTGCAGCGGACTGAACGGCTGACGCGGTGCGGCTTCGCCTCGACGAACGGTTCCACCCAACTCGTGGGCGAGCATTCGTGCACTCGAAATCGTCCTCGTTCACGACGGCCAAATAGGGGCAGCCGGCAGCGCGGAGCCACAAGCATGGCGACGCACCGCCCCGCATCGCGCCGGAAGGCAAACAGGCCGCGCCCCGCGGCCTGCGCCGCCGGCGGAGGCTCGGCGAACGCGGATTCGCCGTCCTGACCGGGCGCTGGCGCACCCTGCAGCACATCACAGCCAGCCCCCGAAAAATCGGCAAGTTGGGGTCTCCATATTGATACCCTTGTTCGGTGGATCATGGACCGGCGGCTGGGCGGGACTATCCGCGCTCGTACGCCGAGCTGCGGGCGTGGTTCGACGAGGACTGGACGTGTCGGGACTACCTGGACTGGTTGCGCTGGGCGGACGGGTTCGTCTGCCCAGGTTGCGGGAGCGGTCGTGGGTGGCGCTTGGCGGATGCACGGTGGAAGTGCGGTGGCTGCCAGCGGAAGGTGTCGGCGACGGCGGGCACGATCTTCGACAAAACTCGCACGCCGCTGACGGTGTGGTTCGCTACCGCCTGGCGGCTGGTCGGCGACAAGGTCGGCCTCTCGGCGACCCAGCTGCAGCGGGAGATGGAGCTGGGCTCCTACCAGACCGCCTGGGCGATACTGCACCGCTATCGCACGGTGATGGTGCGCCCGGGCAGGGAGCGGTTGCGTGGCGAGGTCGAGGTCGACGAGAGCTTCCTCGGTGGCCCGGAGCCGGGCGTGCGGGGCCGGGCAGCGCTGGGAAAGGTGCTGGTCGCGGGTGCGGTCGAGCGCACCGCGGGCGGGCGGCCTGGACGGGCACGCCTGGGCGTGATCCCGGACGCGAGCGCGGACAGCCTCGCCGCCTTCCTCGACGACAACGTCGAACCGGGCAGCTGCGTCATCACCGACGGCTGGCGCTCGTATCCGGCCGCCACCCGGGAGAGCTACACGCACAAGGCCACCTCGGTCGCCGCCTCCGACATGACAGCGCACGAGGTCCTGCCTGCGGTGCACCTCGTCTTCTCCTTGGCGAAGCGCTGGGTGATGGGCACCCTGCAGGGCTCGATCAGCCCCGAGCACGTGCAGTCCTACCTCGACGAGTGGGTGTTCCGGTTCAACCGCCGCCGCTCCCGCAGCCGCGGGCTGTTGTTCCACACGCTCCTACGCCACGCCGTCGACGCCGAGCCGGTCACCTACCAGTCCCTGCGCAAGGCCGGCCGGTCGCGACCACCTCCGCCCCCACCGGACGGCCCACGACCGTGGCCATCGAGCCTCGACGTCGGGCGACCACGACTGCCCTGGCGCAGGTAAACGGCCATCTGGGGTATCAATATGGAGACCCCAACATCGGCAAAATCGTCAAAGCAGCCCTCGTCCTCACCCACATCGAACACGCCCGAA
>WHUB01000154.1 GCA_009377395.1 Actinophytocola sp.
GCAACGGACCGTCGACCCAGAACGCCGAAAGCGCTCGCGATACGTCGGGGTGACAAAGTGTGGCACGGCTGTCCGCCGACGACCACGCACCGTATCCTGGGTGCGTGAGCGAAGTTCCGATCGGTGAAGCCAGCGCCCACCTCGCCGAGGTGGCGCACGAGGCTGCGAGCGGTGGCGAGGTCGTCTACCTCACCGAGAATGGACAGCGCCTTGCCGCCATCGTGCCTGCCCGGATGGCGGCCGATCTTGAGGCTGCCGAAGACGCCGACGACATCGCGGCTGCTCGTGACGCCCTGGCTGAAGAGGGTGAATCGGTGTCGGCCGAGGAGTTGTGGACTGAGCTGAACCTGTGAGCGAACGCCGCTACGCACTCAGGTTCCACCTTCTGCTGCTCGTGCGCTTCGGAAACTCCCGCGCGATGTAGCCGCACGCATCAAGATGGCTACCGAAGCATTACGCGAGAGCCCGCGCCCTCAGGGTGTGAAGGCCCTGGCAGGTGAACACGGCTTTCTCCGGATTCGGGTGGGGGATTACCGCATCGTCTACCGAGTTCACGACGCCGAACTCTTGGTGCTTGTCGTCAGGGTTGCTCACCGAAGCAGCGTGTATCGCAGGAAGTAGAGCTCCCTATGGGGAGTCGAGACGCAGCCTGAACAGGCGCGAACTGAGCACCAGCCGCCGTTGCGAGGTGGGACGGGCCGCAGCCTATTGCCGCTCACGACTGGCGAACAGCGCCCGCGCCTTCTGCCCGGCACGTCGGCGAAACTCGTGTGAGCGGCGGCGGTGGGCTTCCAGCTTGGCCAGATCACGCATTCGCTCGACCCAGAAGAGCTTCGCGCTTGCCATGTTGTAGGTACGCACCCCGGCACCCAACATCTGGACCACCTGCTCCCACTTACCTCCATGGTATCCCTTATGGGGAGCTTGCGAAGCATGCCCAACTGATCTCCGGCTGGAGAGCGCGCCTTCGGCGTTTCCAAGGGCTCTGCCGAAATGAGATCGGGCTACCGCTCGACATTCGGCGATAGCCCGGTGTTCGCAGGCCAGAGTCCAAAAATGTCGGGGTGACAGGATTTGAACCTGCGACCCTCCGCTCCCAAAGACCGTGAGACCCTGTTTGTGCCCATTCGGAACGGTACGTTTTCCCAGGTCAACGCGAGTCCAGGGGAGTCGAGAGGTAGCTTGAACAGGCGCGAACTGAGCCCTCAAGTGAGCACTCCGGTTGTCGTTCAGGCGAGTCCAAGGAAGACGACGATGGCGCGGGATAGCTGGACCATGTGTTCGTCCGTCAGCCTGCCAATGCGCGCCTGGAGATTGGCGCGGGGCATCGTTGTCAGCTTGTCCACCATGAGCCTGCTTGGCTGGCTCAGGCCGTTGAGCGAGTCCGGTTCGACTAGCACACGGAACAGCGGTGCGTCCGTGGGGTCGGTGGTCAAGGCGCACACGGTGACGGAGTTGGTCGCGTCGAAGTGGTCATCCTGCACGATCACGACGGGTCGCGGTTTGCCGGTGTACGCGCCGCGTGCCGCTGCCGTCCAGAGTTCGCCTCGCTTCACTCTGGCTCGGCGTCCCAGGAGATCGCGTCGATGAACGCCTCGTCGTCGTCGGCCTGCTCGCTTGCGGCGACGGCGGCTGACTGAGTGTGCGCGGCAGTGGCGAACTGCGGTGCCCGAACGTCTGGCACCCAAATCTGGACGGGCCGCAGCCCTTGTTCCCGCAGTCGTGCACGGTGAGCGCGTACGCGCGCTGCCAGTCTGTCCTTCCGGCTACTCATGCACCCGATGTTACATGTAACGGGTAGCTCTCAGCGCTGCGCTGCGTTCCCAGTGGCCTCTGACAGATACATCTGGGCCCCGAAAGGAGACCGGGCTACCCGCGCGATCAACGGCGGTAGCCGCCCAAGCCGGTCAGATCCGTACGAAAAGTCGGGGTGACAGGATTTGAACCTGCGACCCTCCGCTCCCAAAGCGGATGCGCTA
>WHUB01000155.1:0-1617 GCA_009377395.1 Actinophytocola sp.
GAAGCCTCGGCACATGGCGGTGCCGATGTCGCCGGGTCCGTCGCTGGTTTTGGGTTCGAGGTCGACGGCGCTGATTCCGGCCTTGTAGGAGCCGGTGCCGAGCAGCGCGTCGTTGGACTGCTGGTCACCGATGGCGTGGCAGGCCTTGTTGGAGATGACCGCGACGACCTTGCGGGGCAGCGAGTCGCTGGAGGGCTCCGGGGTGGCGAAGATCAGCACGATGCCGTACTTGCGGGCGGTGGTGATCAGCTTGACGACCAGTTCCTCGGCCATGTCGCCGTGTTCGGAGAGAAACAGGTTCTGGCACTCATCGATGACCACGATGCGCGGGCGTAGCCGGTGGTCCTTCTCGGCGAGGGCGCGGGTGACCTTGCGTTCGCCGTGTTCCTGCAGCGCCTTACCCCGCACGGCGAGGTCGCTGAACAGGTCCTTCAAAAGCTCGGCGCAGGCGGTGATGTTCTCCGGCTCGGCGCCGGTGGTCAGCGACCGCAACCGGGGTTTGAGGGGGTCGTAGTCGGCGTTCTCGGCGAACACGAACACGTCCGCGTCGACCAGCGGGTCCAGCAGCGCCCCGAGCAGCAGGGTGATGATCAGGGTGGACTTGCCCGAGCCCATCATCCCGGCGACGGCGTAGTTGGCCTCGAACAACCTGCCGGTGATCACATCGCCCCGGATGTCCACCCCGACCGGAACACCCTGGAAGAAGTCCGTGCTGCCCTCGTGCAGCAGCGGCCACGCCTCCACCGGCCCGGACAGGGCGCCCTGGTCGGCGACCCACAGGTCCAGCACCGTGGGCTGTTTCTTGGGTTCGGTGGGCCAGACCTCGACCGGTTGGCGCATCAGGTTGTGGGCGAGTTTGTCGCGGCGTTTGACGACCTCGACCACCGGCACCCCGAGTGGCATCTGCAGTTGGGTGTGCCAGCCCTTGCCGTCGCGGCAGGTGCCGGAGATCCAGCGCGGCGCCCAGCCCTGCTTGAACGCCTCGTTGAGCGGCTGGATACCCAGGTGGCGCAGCGCCGTCAAAATGGCGCCCTCATCGGGGATCTGGTCGCGGCCCTCGGGCTCGGCCGTGGCGGGTGCGGCCCAGCGGGGCGGCTCACCGCCCTGCTTACCGACCTGCCACAACCCGGCGACAGCGATGGCGGTGCCACCAATGAGCAGCAGGGCGCCGTAGGTGGCCAGGAACCAGTAGGTCCAGGTGATCGCCTGAATCACCCCAGAGATCGGGGCGAGGATCAGTCCGGCGTCCTTCTGGGCGACACCGAGCACGACACCGAGCATGAGCAGCAGCCCGGTGATCGTGGCCGCCCCGAGCGCGAGCGCCTTGACCAGGGCGATGGGGGCTGTGGTGAGCAGATCCATGCGGCGCTTGTGGCGGCTTTCGCGGGCGCGCTCGCCGCGTGATTCCAGCTCGAGGTAGAGCTCGGTGTTGCCCTCGGTGCGTGCTTGCCGTAGCGCGCGTTCGTAGGCGGAGTTGGTCTTGGCTTCCCAGAGGCGTTTGGCCACGATCGCCGTGCCGCGCGCGATGTAGTAGGCCTCGCGTGCCGCTGACTTGCTGCCGGTCTTGACCACGGGCGCGGCCCGCTCGGTGAGTTCCACCGCGCCCTCGGACATGCG
>WHUB01000155.1:1627-1860 GCA_009377395.1 Actinophytocola sp.
CGGCCGGTGCGCGCCACGGCAGCCGCTCACGCGAGCGTTCCAGCGCGCGCTCATCGGACCGCTCACCGGTGCGCTCGCTGTGCTGATCGGGGGTGTCGTCGACGATCTCCGCGTCGATCACCATGCCATCGCTGTCGTTGTCGTGGTTGTCGGTGGCGTGGGGCAGGTAGAACACCTGCCCGTTCTCCTGCTCAGCGTCGTGGTCGTGCTGGTGGTTGTCGTGTGGGGTGTCC
>WHUB01000156.1 GCA_009377395.1 Actinophytocola sp.
GGTTCCTGGTCGGCCACCCACGCGACCATTGGCCCTTGACCCTGAAACCGATTTCTGAAACCTTGGTCGGCATGCTTCCGGCGGTGATCGGCGTGGATGTCGGCACATCGAGCAGCAAGGGTGTGCTTGTCGATCTCGACGGGAACGTGCTTCGCAGCGCGACCCGGGAGCATGCCGTCGACCGTCCCCGGCCGGGCTGGGTCGAGATGGACGCCGACATCTGGTGGCACGAGTTCGCCTCCCTCACCGCCGAACTCCTCGCGCCCGGTGACGCGCGGATCGTGGCGGTCGGAGTCAGCGGCATGGGTCCATGCGTCGTGCTCACCGACGCCCGTGACAGGCCGTTGCGTCCGGCGATCCTGTACGGCGTCGACACCCGGTCGACCCGCCAGATCGACGAGCTGACCGACCGCTTCGGCGAGGACGAGATCCTTGCCCGCTGCGGGTCGGTGCTGTCCACGCAGGCGGCGGGCGCGAAGGTCGCGTGGGTGGCCGACCAGGAACCAAAGCTGTTCGCCCAGGCGCGGCGCCTCTTCCTCACCAGCTCCTGGCTCGCGTTCAACCTCACCGGCGAGTACGTGCTGGACCACCACTCCGCCAGCCAGTGCACGCCGCTGTACGACACCGACGCGCGCGACTGGTACCGGCCGTGGGCCGAGATCATCGCGCCCGGACTGTCGCTGCCTCCGTTGCGGTGGCCCGGCGACATCGCCGGGACGGTCACTCGGGAAGCCGCCGAGCGGACCGGCCTGCCCGAAGGCGTGCCGGTGATCACCGGGACCGTCGACGCCTGGTCGGAGGCGGTCAGCGTCGGTGCCCAAGAGGTGGGCGACCTGATGCTGATGTACGGCACCACGATGTTCCTCGTCAACACGGTCGCGGCGAAGGTGACCAGCCGGTCGCTGTGGGGCACCGTGGGCGCGTTCCCCGGCACGCGAAACCTGGCGGGCGGCATGGCCACCTCGGGCGCGATCACAAGCTGGCTGCGCGAACTGTTCGGCTCACCCGACTACGCCGAACTGCTGCGCCTCGCCGAGGACTCCGGTCCCGGGGCCAACGGCCTGGTGATGTTGCCCTACTTCGCGGGCGAGCGAACGCCGATCATGGACCCGCACGCCCGCGGCATCATCGCCGGACTCACGCTGTCCCACTCGCGCGGCGACCTCTACCGCGCGGCGCTGGAAGCGACCGGGCTCGGCGTGCGGCACAACATCGAAACCCTCGAAGCCGCGGGCGGCGACGTCCGCCGCATCGTCGCGGTCGGTGGCGGAGTGCAGGGCACGCTCTGGGCGCAGATCGTCTCCGACATCACCCAGCGGGCGCAGGCGATCCCGTCACAGACCATCGGCGCGAGCTACGGCGCGGCGTTCCTCGCCGCCCGGTCGGTCGCCGACACATCCATTGCGGAATGGAACCCGGTGAAGGAGATCAGGGAGCCGCGACCGGAGGTCGGCGCGGAGTACGACGAGCTGTACGCCGCGTACCGCGAGCTGTACGCGAGCACGCGAACCGTCGCCCACACCCTCGCGGCACGGCAGGAAGGAGCCCCGCGTGAGTAGCTATGCGATGCCGGTACCGGCCGATCCCGTGCCCGCGCCGCCCGCGACCGTCTACACCGTGGCCAGCGGCGACCTGCGACCGAGCGCGAACCTCGCCGGGTGGGCGACGCAGCGCCGGCTGGAGGCCGATCTGACCGAGGCGATCACCTCGCTCGGCT
>WHUB01000157.1:0-1234 GCA_009377395.1 Actinophytocola sp.
CACCGAGCATCCCACCGCTGAGGGCAAGCTGTACTGCGCGGCCGTGATGGACGCCTACTCCCGCCGCATCATCGGCTGGTCAATCGCCGGCCACATGCGCACCGAGCTGGTCATCGACGCGCTCGGCATGGCCACCCTACGCAGAAAACCAGACAAAGACCAGACAATCCTGCACTCCGACCACGGATCGCAATATACTGCTTGGGCATTCGGGCAACGACTCCGTGCCGCCGGAATCCTACCGTCAATGGGCACGGTCGGCGATTGTTACGACAATTCCATGATGGAGTCGTTCTGGAACACCCTCCAACTCGAGGTCTTCGAGACAAGAGTGTGGGAAACGAGGGAAGAACTTGCCAACGCGATCTTCGAATGCCGGGCCGCTGGAGGCGGTTACGCCCAAGACGCTCACCGATCCAGACAAGCTGCGCGCTGCTCTCGACACCGTCCGCAAGCGTGGCTACGCGGTCAACCGGTGCGGCTGGCGTCCCGGTGTCTGCGGGGTGGCCGCTCCGATCAGGGACCACCGCGGGATGGTCGTGGCGAGCGTCGGCGTATGCGCTCCCGAGTCCCGCTTCACGAACCTGCGGGTGAAACGTCTCACCCGCGAGGTGCTCACTACAGCGGCGCTGATCTCCGAGCAGCTCGGGTACAGCGCACCACCCGTCGCCGACAGGTCACCCACCTCCGGCGACCCGCGTAGCTGACCCGACCGGTCGGCGTCGCGACACGAGTTCGTCCCGTCCTGCCCGGGTCCTGGACCGGGTTGCCCCACGAGCGATGTCTGGAGGCCGGTCATGGTCGACGCAGACCACGGCGAGACCGTCGTCGATCGCCGCAGTGTGTGCAGGACGTTTCCCAGCGCTGGGGGAGACGTCCTGACGGTTCTCGACGACGTCTCGCTGACCGTCACCGCGGGGGAGTTCGTCGTGATCGTCGGGCCGTCCGGGTGCGGCAAGACGACGCTGCTGCGCATCGTCCAGGGACTCGACAGCGCGACCTCGGGCGACGTCGGCGTGGCCGGCACCGGAGGGCCTGCTACCGACCTGTCGGTCGTGTTCCAGCGGCCGTCGTTGCTCCCGTGGCGCACGGTCGAACGCAACGTCGAGTTCGGTGTCGAGCTCGCCGCGAGCCGTGAGCTGTTCGCCGGCAGATCGCAGCGCCAGGCGTACGTCCGCGAGCTGTTGGAAATGGTCGGGCTCAGCGACTTTCGCGGCTACCTGCCCCACCAGAT
>WHUB01000157.1:1244-1706 GCA_009377395.1 Actinophytocola sp.
TTCAGCGCTCTCGATGCGCTGACCAAGGAACGGCTGCAATGGGAGGTCCAGGGTGTCGTCACGAACCTCGGCACCACCGTGATGTTCGTGACGCACGACATCCGCGAGGCGGTCTACCTCGCCGACCGCATCGTCATCATGTCGCGCCCCGGCCGCATCGTGCGGGTCATCGACGTCGACGAACCGCGGCCCCGGCCCCTGGAGTTCCAGCAGAGCGACGAGCTCGCGTCGTACGCCAGAGAGGTCTGGTCGATGCTGCAAGCCAGGGACGACCTGCCGGCCGAGGAGCACGCGCGTGTCGGGAACTGAGCAGCCCGTGTCCGAGGCCGTGGGCGAGACCACGGTCAAACGGTTGCTGGCCGACAGCGGGATCGCGGTGCCGGCAGGCACTAGCGCCCGGCTCCGGACCGGCGTGACAGCCGTCCTGGAGTCGGTCGAGCGCGCCCAGCTGCCCGAGCCGTT
>WHUB01000158.1 GCA_009377395.1 Actinophytocola sp.
CCGGTGGCGGTGCTCAAGATCGGCCGCTCCGACGCGGGTCGGCGCGCCGCGGTCACGCATACCGCGGCGCTCGCCGGGGCGGACGAGGTCGTCGACGCGGCCCTTGAGGAGTGCGGGGTGATCCGCGTCTTCGACGTCGACGAGCTCGTCGACCTCGCCCGCATCGTCGAGCGGTATGGCGTGCGGCCGGTGTCCAACGTCGGGGTCTGTAGCCTCTCCGGCGGGTCGGCCGCGTTGCTGGCCGACCTCGCCGGCGTGCACGGACTCGGTGTCGAACCGCCCACGGAGGCGACTCTCGAGCAGCTGCGGGAGATCCTGCCGCCGCTGGCCGCGGTCGGGAACCCAGTGGACCTGACCACCGAGATCTTCGGTATCCCGGAGACCGCCGGAACGGCGCTTGGGACCTTTCTCGGCGACGCTGGCATCGACGCGGCGGTGTTCCCGTTTCCCTACCAGCTCGGACGCATCAACCACGTCATGGCCGAGGAGCTGGTGGTGGTGGCCGAGCACTCGGACAAGCCTGTCGTGGCCGTCGGCCTGTCGGAGAGCCTGCTCGACGATCAGGCAACACGCACGCTGCGCGCCGCCGGCGTGCCGTACATCCCCTCGGCCACCAAGGCGGTGCTAGCCCTGGAGCGCTACGCACGGCTCGGCCGTCACCTGGCGCGGCCCGTCCTCGCGCCGATGGCTCCCGCAGAGGAGGCGGCCGCTGCGGACCGCACGGCGCGTGACCGAGTGGCGGCGCTGCTGGAGGACGCATCGGGTCCGCTGTCGGAGCAGCAGAGCGAGGAGATGCTGCGCTGCTACGGCGTCGACTTCGCGGCGAGCGAGGTTGTCGACACCGTCGGGGACGCTGTGGCCGCGGCCGAGCGGCTCGGCTACCCGGTCGTGCTCAAGAGCGCCGGTGCCGACGTGGCGCACAAGAGCGACGCCGGCCTGGTCCGGGTAGGGCTGTGGGACCCCGCAGAGGTCCGGACGGCGTTCGAGGAGGTCAGCGGGCAGTACCGACAGATCACCGGCAGGGAGCGCGCCCCGGTCAAGGTCGCCGAGCTTGTTGACGACGGCCTGGAGGTCCTCTGTGGGGTGACCACCGACCCGTCCTTCGGGCCGGTGGTCACCTTCGGCGTCGGCGGTGTCTACGCCGAGATCCTGGGCGACCTGGCCATGCGCGTCTGCCCGATCGACGTCGACCAGGCGCGGTGCCTGGTGACGGATTCGCGGTGCTCCCCGATCCTCAACGGCGCCAGGGGTGGACCGGTCCTCGACGTCGATGCCCTGGCCGGCTGTCTTGCCGCACTCAGCCGATTCGCACACGACTGGTCCGACCGTGTCGACGGCGTGGACATCAACCCGCTGAAAGTGCGCGCCGCCGGCCGCGGCGTGGTCGGCCTCGACGCCCTCGTCGCCCTATCGGAGCACTGAGAGGACAACGCATGGGCAGGTACTACGACGACCTCAGCGTCGGGGACACGTTCACCACACCAGCACGCACGATCACCGAGTACGACGTGGCCGCCTTCGCGGGCCTGTCGGGTGACTACAACCCGGTGCACACCGACCGCGAGTTCGCCACCGCGACGTCGTTCGGCCAGCCGATCGCCCACGGGGTACTCGGCATCACGGTGGCGACCGGCCTGATCGCCCGGACCGGGCTGTTCGACGGGACCGCCGTCGCCTTCC
>WHUB01000159.1 GCA_009377395.1 Actinophytocola sp.
CGAGGTTCAGCGCCGACGTGCCGAAATCCGACACGTGCTTCACGGTCAGCGGCAGATGCAGTCAGGTCAACCGGTCGCGTCGCGGTCCTGGTGTAAACGTGAGACGGCCGTAGGTTCCTTCGAAGAGGACCAACTCACGAAGGGAGACCTACATCCGTGGCAACAC
The DNA here is from genome assembly GCA_009377395.1 of Actinophytocola sp. GTDB lineage: Bacteria > Actinomycetota > Actinomycetes > Mycobacteriales > Pseudonocardiaceae > Haloechinothrix_A. The sequence goes on from WHUB01000159.1 coordinate 167, forward strand.
GATATCGCCCACCGAGGCCATCCGTGCCCAGATCCACCAGCTGTTCGAGGCCAACACCGACGGGAACCTGCTCGGCGCGGTCGAGCAGGTCGCCAGGTTGTCGGTGCGGTTGACGTTTCAGAGCGTGGTCGAAGAGATCATGTGTGAGGAGCTCGGCCGCGACTGCTACGAACGCTCGTCACCGTGGGGACGTCGGGCTCGCCATCAACCCGCAGGCGGTCGAGGATCAGGATCTCGGTGCGCGGTAGTGCGGCATGATCTCGTCGGCCCACAGCTCCATATGGGCGAGCAGGAGGTCCATCGTCGGGTAGATCAGCTTCAGCTCGAAGTGCCGCACACCAGCGTCGACGAACTCGTCCACCCGACGGCGCACGTCGTCCACGGAGCCGAAGATGTGCCGGTCGAGCGCGAACTGGATGTCGTCGACGTCGCGCTCGTACGTCGTGGTGCTGGTCTGGATGGTGGGCAGCGCCCGCTCCACCGCCTCGTCGCGGGTGCGGGCGATCGATGCGAGCTTCTCCACCGCGATCGTGACGCCGTCGGGATCGCGGCCGGCGTGCTCCGCCGCCTCTCGCACGATGCCGGCGCCGCGCGCCATCTCGGCCGGTGACAGCCAGCCGGGTATCCAGCCCTCGCCTCGCCTGCCGGCACGTGCGGCCGCGTGGTCGGTCCACCCGCCGACCCAGACCGGTGGGTGCGGGCGCTGCAGCGGCTTGGGGAAGATCTCCGCGTCGTGGAAGCTCACGTGCTTGCCCTCGTACGACGCGTGCGACTGGGTCCATATCGCCTTCATCGCGTCCATGTACTCGTCCGTCATCGGCGCGCGTTTGCCGAACGGCACGCCGAACGCCTCGAACTCCTTGGAGACGTACGTCGCCTTGGACCCGAGCCCGACGCCCACGATGAGCCGGCCGCCGGTGAGGTGGTCGAGGGTGGCGGTCTGCTTGGCGGCGTAGACCGGGTTGCGGCAGGGCAGCACCAGGCAGGCGACGCCGAGCTGCACCCCTTCGGTCTCGGCTGCGAGGTAGCCTAGCCCTCAAACAAGCGAGGATTGGGGCTGAGGATGCGGTCGGGCGTGGGAAGCGCCAAGGGTGGCGGTCAGATGATCGGTAGTGGGGGTTCGTCTTGGCTCGTGGGGCGGTCCCGGCGGCTGGTCTGGGCGCGGGGGTCCGTTTTGATGTACTTCGGATTGGCTGTGTTCAGTGCTGGGCGTGGCAGATCACCGCCGCGGGTGCGCGGCGGTGATTTGGTGGCGCGGCAGGGTCTCGTTGTCAGTCGTAGCCGAACCGGATGCGTTCGGTGGTGGCCCAGGCGCTGAAGAACCGGTCCAGGCCGATGGTGTAGGCGACCAGTCGCACGACGATGCCGCGTGCTCGGACGATGACCATGGCGGGGATGCGGATGACGGTGTCGAGGAACCGCTTGAACTCCATGCGGATGTAGGCGTGGCGGTCGTCGTTGCGGTGCATCATCATCGCGTACCACGACTTGA
>WHUB01000015.1:0-64769 GCA_009377395.1 Actinophytocola sp.
CCCGCCCTGGGCGAGCGCGGCCAGCCAGACCAGCACGTAGCGACGCGTGAACCGGGCAGCCGCCGGTCCTCGCCACAGCGTGACGCCGAGCAACACCAGCACACCGAGGAACGCGACCAGCAGCGCGCCGTGCAGCTTCGCCAGCACCTCGATCGGCGCGCCGAGCCGGGGTGTCTCGGGGTCACCGCCGTGCGGTCCCGCGGCGGTGACCAGCGTGCCCGCGACCAGCACCGCGGCCAGCGTCGCGACAAGCAGCATGAGCAGCCTGCGCTGCGGCCACGACAGCAGCCACCGGGGCCGCTCGTCACCCTCGCCGAACGCGTGCAGCAGCACCACGGCCAGCCACACCAGCAGCGTCGACACCAGGAAGTGCACCGCGACGGTCCACCACAACAGCTCGGTGAGCACCGTGATGCCACCGATCCCGGCCTGCAACACGACCCCGGCAGGCATGGCGGCGGCGAGCAGCACCAGCCGTCCGCGCTCGGGGTGGGCGGCCTTGACCCGCAGCGCGGCGAGCAGGCACAGCCCGGCGACGAACACGACGACGCCGGTGAACATCCGATTGGTGAACTCGATCCACTGGTGCAGCGTCTCGTATTCCGGATGCTGCACCGGGAACATCGTCCCCAGATGACACTGCGGCCAGGTCGGGCAGCCGAGGCCGGACCCGGTCACCCGGACAATGGACCCGCTCACGCCGATACCGGCCTGGGTGATGACGGCCGCGATCGCGATCAGCCGCTGCGTCGCCACCGACGGGTAGGGCAGCCGCGCTACCAGGGACCTCCACTGCACCCATCGATGGTATGAGGCGCCGTCACCGCGCGGCGGTGCGGGGTCACCCGGGGTGGCCGGGGCCACGCGGGTCAGGACAGCTTCGTCGTCCTGGTGGCCAGCGCCGCCGCACCGACACCCCACACGGCGAGCACACCGAGCTGCGACCACGCCGTCGTCCCGTCGACGAACACCGCGCGCAGCCCCTCGGCGAGCGCACCGGACGGCAGCAGCCGCACCACGACGGCGAGACCGTCCGGCAGCGCTGTCGGAGCGAGCAGGATGCCGCCCGCGCCCAGCAGCACGAACCACACGATGTTGGCCAGCGCCAGCACGATCTCCGCCCGCAGCGCGCCGCCGAGCAGCACGCCGAGCGCGCCGAACGAGATGGTGCCGACCACCAGCAACAGCACCGCCATCGGCAGCGCGGCCAGCCGGGGCTGCCAGCCGAGCAGCGCCGCGATCCCGCCGAGCGCCAGCACCTGCACCACGACCACTACCAGTGCCGACATGATCCGGCCGGTCACCAGCGTCCACCGGGGCAGCGCGGTCGCGGAGAGCCGTTTGAGCGCGCCGTACCGGCGGTCGAAGCCCAGCGAGATCGCCTGCCCGGTGAAGGCGGACGACATCACAGCGAGCGCGAGGATGCGCGGCGTCACCCAGTCCACTTTGGACACCGGATCGCCGGGCCCGGTGGTGAGCTCGCCCATGGGGATGACGTCGAGCACCGTCAGACCGACCAGCAGCGCGAGCGGAATCAGCAGCGTCAGCAGGATCTGCTCGCCGTGCCGCAGCGTCAGCAGCGTCTCGATGCGCGCGTAGGTCACCAGCATCCGGCCGGTGTTGCCGCGCCCGGGCGCCGGGGTGAACGTGCCCGGCGCGAAGCGCGGTGCGGTATCGGTCATGTCCGCAGCTCCCGTCCGGTCAGCTCGAGGAAGACGTCCTCCAGATCGCGCTTGCCGACGTGCAACTGCTCTGCCAGCACGCCCTGCTGCGCGCACCACGCCGTGACGGCCGAGATCACTTGCGGGTCGGCGGTGCCGTCGACGTGGTAGCTGCCCGGCGACGTCTCGTGCACCGCGTAGCCCTCCGGCAGGGCCGCCGTGAGCAGCCCGGTGTCCAGTCCGGCCCGCGCGCGGAAGCGCACCTGGGTGTTCTCCGCGCCGCCGTCGGTCAGCGCGGCAGGCGAGCCGGAGGCGACGATCCTGCCGTGGTCGATGATCACCACGTGGTCGGCGAGGGTCTCGGCCTCCTCCATGAGGTGCGTGGTCAGCAGCACGCTCACACCGTCGGCGCGCAGCGCGCCGAGCAGCTCCCACACCAGACGCCGCGCCTGCGGGTCCATGCCCGCCGTCGGCTCGTCGAGGAACACAAGCTCGGGCCGAGTGATGATGGCGCAGGCGAGCGACAGCCGCTGCTGCTGGCCGCCGGAGAGCCGCTTGAACGGCGTCCGCCCGCAGGAGCTGAGCCCCAGGACGTCGAGCAGCCAGTCGGCGTCGAGCGGGTTCGCCGCGCAGCTCGCGACCAGCCGCAGCATCTCGGCACAGCCGATGCCCGGATAGGCGCCGCCGCCCTGCGGCATCACGCCGATCAGCGGACGCAGCGCCGAGCCGGCGGCGATCGGGTCGAGCCCGAGCACCCGGACGCTGCCCGCGTCCGGCCGCAGAAAGCCCTCGCACAGCTCCACGGTGGTGGTCTTGCCCGCCCCGTTCGGCCCGAGCAGCGCGAGCAGCTGGCCGCGCGGCATGTGCAGGTCGATGCCGTCGACGGCGGTGGTGGCACCGAAACGTTTGGTCAGTCCCGTGATGTCGAGCGCGGGCGCCGTGGCCTCGCTGTCGGTGCGCTGGGGGGACTCACTCACGACTGTCAAGGGTAAGACTCCCTGGGATCGCGGCCGTCGCCGGTTCCCGCTGCGGCACCGTGCGCCACACGACCAGCAGCGCCACGACGGTGACGACGAGGGCGGCGAGATACGCCTGCGGCAGCACGAAGCTCCGGCCGTCGAACGGGCTGCCGGTGGGCGGGACGACGACGGCGAGCAGCGCGCTACCGATGGTGGCCGCCACCCGGAACCGGGACGTGCCCGCCGCGGCGGCCAGCGGGATGACGGCCCACAGCATCCACCACGGGTGCAGCGCCACGTGCAGGCCCATGACCGCCGCCATCGCCACGCCGAGCCCGATGATCGGCCGCAGCCGCCAGCGGAAGCTGCGCCACAGCAGGTGCAGCGTGATCACGGCGGCGATCAGCAGCCCGAGCAGGCTGAGGATGTCCATGATGGCGTGGGTGTGCACGCCGAGTCCGAACAGGATGCCGAGCCCGCCGGTGAAGTAGCCGAGCAGCGTGGCGGGCGAGATCAGGGTGTGGGACATGCCCGGTGTGTCGAGCGTGCCGATCCAGCCGAACCCGAGCCCGGTGCCGAGGCACACCGCGGTCATCACCGTGACGAAGACGGCGGTCAGCCCGAGCGCGGCGAGCAGCAGGTCGGAGAACCTGCCGCGCCAGCGGCGCGCGATCATCACGCCGAAGAAGCCGAGCGCGAGCATGGCGTTGATCTTGACGGCGGCCCCGAGTGTCATCACCGTCGCGCCGAGCACGATGTAGCGCAGCTCGCCCGGCGCCAGCGGCGGCGTCGAGTCGCCGTTGACCCGGATCGGCAGCCTGCGCAACCCGAGCTCGAGTCCCGCCATCATCAGCCCGATGCCGAGCGCCTCGTTGTGCGCGCCCGCGACCAGGTGGAAGATCAGCAGCGGGTTGAGCCCGCCGAGCCACAGCGCCGTCGTCGGCTCCACGCCGAACCGCCGTGCCAGCCGGGGCAGCGACCACATGATCAGCGTGACGCCGATGAGCGCGATGGCCCGTTGCAGCATCACGCCGAGCACGATGTGGTTGCCCGCGATGCCCGAGATCCAGCTGCCCAGCTCGAGGAACAATGGCCCGTAGGGGGCGGGCGTCTCGCGCCAGACGTTCGACACGCCCATGGTCAGCGGGTCGCCGACGCCGAGCGCCTGGGCGGGGCCGAGCGAGTACGGGTCGAGGCCGCGGTGCACGATCTCGCTCTGCGCGAGATAGCTGTAGACGTCGCGGGAGAACAGCGGCGGGATGATCACCAGCGGCGCCAGCCACATCACCGCGGTGCGGATCGTCTGCGCCCGCGTCGCCATCCGCGCCCGGCCCGGGCGCGCGTAGCGGCCGTAGAGCAGCCACGCGAGGACCATCAGCAGCATGCCCGCCACCGCGATCGCCAGCGACACCGTCGTCAGCCGGGTGAACAGCCCGAGCACCGGGATGTTGTAGGCCGGGTTGACGACCGGCACCGCGCCCGCGCCGAGCGAGCCGATCGCGAGGAACAGCGCCCCGAGGACGCCGAGCCTGCGGACGGTGGTGACGGCGCGTAGTTCGGCGGCGTCCAACGGGCCGGGAGCCGGATCCGCGAGCCAGGGCAAGGACATCCCTGCCTGGGGTTCTCGCTCGCCGACCGCCACAACGCAGAGAGTATCGAGGCGCTGGCGCGGTGTTGCCGTCGCATCGCCGGACGTGCCGGGGCGCGCGGTGAGCTATGTCACCCCGCCTACCGGGGTCTTTGCGACCAGCCGCTAAATACGACACACTTGTGTTGTGAAAAAGACCGGGAGCACCGACGTGGTGATGACAGGTGGCGGCCAGCACGGCCGCGACCTGGGCATGCCCAGTGTCCCGGGACAGGCCGGACAGGAGGGCCGGACGCGGCACGAGGTCGCCCGGCTGCTGCTGGAGCGAGGCCCGATCACGGCCGCCGCGGTCGCCGCGCAGCTCGGCATCAGCCCCACCGCGGTGCGCAGGCATCTCGATGCGCTGCACGCCGACGGGGAGGCCGAGACACGGGACGCGTCGAGCCGGGGTCGCCGAGGCCGGGGACGGCCGGCGAAGTCGTTCCTGCTCACCGACTCGGGCAGGGCACGCTTCGGCCACGCCTACGACGATCTCGCCGTCTCCGCCATCCGTTTCCTCGCCGAGCACGGCGGCAAAGACGCCATCCGCGCGTTCGCCGAGCACCGGGTCGCGGCCCTCGTCGGCCCGCACCGCGAGGCGATCCTGGGCGTCTCGGACCCGGAGGAGCGGGCCCTCGCCCTCGCCGCGGCGCTGACGCGGGAGGGTTACGCTGCGTCGACCCAGCGGATCGCCGGGAGCGGCCAGCGCGAGCCGATGGCTGGCGCCAGCGCGCAGCTGTGCCAGCATCACTGTCCGGTCGCTCACGTTGCCGCTGAGTTTCCGCAGCTGTGCGAGGCGGAGACGGCGGCGTTCGCCGAGCTGCTCGGCACGCATGTGCAGCGGCTGGCGACCATCGCACGTGGCGACGCCGCGTGCACCACACACGTGCCCACGGATGTGCAGAATCCTCCGAGGGACGACACAGCAGGATCCACGAAGAAAGGGATGCCCGCATGACTGCCGCTGCAGAGCAGCGCACCCCCACCACGGTGCCGACGAAGCCTGGGGAGCAGCTCTCCCAGGAAGAGACCATTGCCTCGCTCGGGAATTATGAGTACGGCTGGGCCGACAGCGACGTCGCGGGCGCCAGCGCGAAGCGTGGCCTCAACGAGGAGATCGTCCGCGACATCTCGGCCAAGAAGGACGAGCCGGAGTGGATGCTCGAGCAGCGCCTGAAGGGCCTGAAGCTGTTCGAGCGCAAGCCGATGCCGAACTGGGGCGCCGACCTGTCCGGCATCGACTTCGACAACATCAAGTACTTCGTGCGGTCCACCGAGAAGCAGGCCCAGAGCTGGGAAGACCTGCCCGAGGACATCAAGGCCACCTACGACAAGCTCGGTATCCCAGAGGCGGAGAAGCAGCGCCTCGTCGCCGGTGTCGCCGCGCAGTACGAGTCCGAGGTCGTCTACCACAAGATCCGTGAAGACCTGGAAGAGCAGGGCGTGCTCTTCCTCGACACCGACACCGCGCTGCGCGAGCACCCCGAGATCTTCGAGGAGTACTTCGGCTCGGTCATCCCCGCAGGGGACAACAAATTCTCCGCGCTGAACACCGCGGTGTGGTCCGGTGGCTCGTTCATCTACGTGCCGAAGGGCGTGCACGTCGACATCCCGCTGCAGGCCTACTTCAGGATCAACACCGAGAACATGGGTCAGTTCGAGCGGACGCTGATCATCGTCGACGAGGACGCCTACGTGCACTACGTCGAGGGCTGCACCGCGCCGATCTACCAGTCGGACTCGCTGCACTCCGCCGTTGTCGAGATCATCGTGAAGAAGGGCGCCCGGTGCCGCTACACGACGATCCAGAACTGGTCGAACAACGTCTACAACCTGGTCACCAAGCGGGCGCGCGCCGAAGAGGGCGCGACCATGGAGTGGATCGACGGCAACATCGGCTCCAAGGTCACCATGAAGTACCCGTCGGTGTTCCTGACCGGCGAGCACGCCAAGGGCGAGGTGCTCTCGGTCGCGTTCGCCGGCGAGGGCCAGCACACCGACGCCGGTGCCAAGATGGAGCACCTCGCGCCGTACACATCGTCGACGATCATGTCGAAGTCGGTGGCGCGCGGCGGTGGCCGCACCTCGTACCGGGGCCTGGTCAAGGTCGCCAAGCGGGCGCATCACTCGAAGTCCAATGTGGTGTGTGACGCGCTGCTGGTCGACACGATCTCGCGGTCGGACACGTACCCGTACGTCGACATCCGCAACGACGACGTGTCGATGGGTCACGAGGCCACCGTGTCCAAGGTCAGCGAGGACCAGCTGTTCTACCTGATGTCGCGTGGCCTGGCCGAGGAAGAGGCCATGGCGATGATCGTGCGTGGCTTCGTCGAGCCGATCGCCCGCGAGCTGCCGATGGAGTACGCGCTCGAGCTCAACCGCCTGATCGAACTGCAGATGGAAGGAGCCGTTGGGTGACGGTGGCTGAGAACAACGTCGCTACCGCTGCGGAGGCCGTCATTCCGGCGGCCTCCCGTGCCGAGCGGTTCACCGGCTACGACGTCGAGGCATTCGAGGTGCCGGGTGGCCGGGAGGAGAACTGGCGCTTCACGCCGATGAAGCGGCTGCGCGGCCTGCACAACGGCACCGCCGTCGCCGACGGCGCCGTGACGGTGGACGTCGACGCCACCACCGACGTCAAGGTCGAGGTGGTCGGCCGCGAGGACGAGCGTCTCGGCATCGCGGGCGCGCCGAGCGATCGGGTGTCCGCGCAGGCGTACTCGTCGTTCACCGAGGCCACCGTGGTCACCGTGCCCGCCGACACCAAGCCGGAGAAGTCCACGCTGGTACGGGTCACCGGCCCCGGCGAGGGCAAGACCGCCTACGGCCACCTGCAGCTGCGGGTCGAGGCGTTCGGCAACGCCTCGATCGTGCTCGACCACGTCGGGTCGGGCACCTATGCCGACAACGTGGAGTTCGTCGTCGGCGAGGGCGCGAAGCTGACCGTGGTATCGGTGCAGGACTGGGCCGACGACGCGGTGCACGTCTCCGAGCAGCACCTCTGGCTCGGCAAGGACGCCACACTCAAGCACACCGTCGTCACGCTCGGCGGCGACCTGGTGCGGGTCTCACCGACCGCGCGCTTCGCCGAGGCCGGTGGTGACGTCGAGATGCTCGGGCTGTACTTCGCCGACGCGGGCCAGCACCAGGAGCACCGGCTGTTCGTCGACCACGCGGTGCCGCACTGCCGCTCCAACGTGATGTACAAGGGCGCGCTGCAGGGCGACGGCGCCCGTTCGGTGTGGATCGGCGACGTGCTGATCCGAGCCGCCGCCGAGGCGACCGAGACATACGAGCTGAACCGCAACCTGGTGCTGACCGAGGGTGCCCGCGCCGACTCGGTGCCGAACCTGGAGATCGAGACCGGTGAGATCGAGGGCGCCGGGCACGCCAGCGCGACCGGCCGGTTCGACGACGAGCAGCTGTTCTACCTCCAGTCGCGCGGCATCGCGGAGGACCAGGCGCGGCGGCTCGTCGTGCGCGGGTTCTTCCACGAGATCCTGATGAAGATCGACGTCCCCGAGGTGCGCGAGCGGCTCGAGGCGGCCATCGAGGCCGAGCTCGAAGCCATCGAAACCGAGACTGCCACGGCCTGAGGCCACCACCACGAAGTAAGGACCACAGACGAACATGGCCACACTGGAAATCAAGGACCTGCACGCCAGCGTCACCACCGACGAGGGCGCCAAGGAGATCCTCAAGGGCGTCAACCTGACCGTGAACTCGGGCGAGATCCACGCGATCATGGGCCCGAACGGCTCCGGCAAGTCGACGCTGTCCTACGCCATCGCCGGTCACCCCAAGTACCACGTGACCTCGGGCGAGGTGCTGCTCGACGGCGAGAACGTGCTCGAAATGAGCGTGGACGAGCGCGCCCGCGCCGGGCTGTTCCTCGCCATGCAGTACCCGGTCGAGGTGCCCGGCGTGTCGATGTCGAACTTCCTGCGCACCGCCGCGACCGCGGTGCGCGGCGACGCGCCGAAGTTGCGCCACTGGGTCAAGGAAGTCAAGGACGAGATGACGAAGCTGGAGATCTCCGGCGAGTTCGCCGACCGCAGCGTGAACGAGGGCTTCTCCGGCGGTGAGAAGAAGCGGCACGAGATCCTTCAGATGGCGCTGCTCAAACCGAAGTTCGCCGTGCTCGACGAGACCGACTCCGGCCTCGACGTCGACGCGCTGCGGGTGGTCTCGCAGTCGGTCAACGAGGTCGCCGAGGCCACCGACATCGGCGTCATGCTGATCACGCACTACACCCGGATCCTCAAGCACATCCAGCCGGACGTGGTGCACGTCTTCGCCGGCGGCAAGATCGTCGAGTCCGGGGGCAAGGACCTCGCCGACGATCTCGAGGAGAACGGCTACGTCAAGTACATCGGCAAGCCAGAGCCCGCGAAGCTCTGACGGTGGAACGAGAGGAGGCAGCGCATGACGCTTGATGTGGCCGCGCTGCGCGCCGACTTCGCGATCCTGACGCGCACCGTGCGCGACGAGAAGCCGTTGGTGTACCTGGACTCCGGCGCGACGTCGCAGCGGCCGAGGCAGGTGCTCGACGCCGAACGCAGGTTCCTCGAGACGGCCAACGCCGCCGTGCACCGGGGCGCGCACCAGCTCGCCGAGGAGGCGACCGACGCCTACGAGGCGGCCCGCGCGAAGATCGCGGCGTTCGTCGGCGTCGACGTCGGTGAGGTGGTGTTCACCAAGAACGCCACCGAGGGCATCAACCTGGTCGCGTACGCGATGAGCAACGCCACCACGGCCGGTGAGGCGATGGAGCGGTTCACCCTCGGCGAGGGCGACGAGGTCGTCATCACCGAGATGGAACACCACGCGAACCTGGTGCCGTGGCAGCAGCTGTGCCGGCGCACCGGCGCGACGCTGCGGTGGTTCGGCGTCACCGACGACGGCAGGCTCGACTTGTCCAACATGGACGAACTGGTCACCGAGCGCACCAAGGTGGTCGCGTTCACCCACCAGTCGAACGTGCTCGGCACCATCAACCCGGTGCAGCGGGTCGTGGCGAAGGCGCGCGAGGTCGGCGCGCTGACCGTGCTCGACGCCTGCCAGTCGGTGCCGCACGGCCCGGTCGACTTCCGCGAGCTCGGCGTCGACTTCGCCGTGTTCTCCGGCCACAAGATGCTCGGCCCGTCCGGCATCGGCGTGCTGTACGGGCGTCGTGAGCTGCTCGAGGCGATGCCGCCGTTCTTGACCGGTGGCTCGATGATCGAACTGGTCAAGATGGAGGAGTCCACGTTCGCGCCGCCACCGCAGCGGTTCGAGGCGGGTGTGCCGATGACCTCACAGGCGGTCGGACTCGGCGCGGCCGTCGACTATCTCAACGGCATCGGCATGGACAACGTCGCCAAGCACGAGCACGAGCTGACCCGGGCCGCCGTCGCGGGGCTCAGCGCGATCGAGGGCGTGCGCATCATCGGCCCCGGCATCGAGGCCGACGGCGACGTGCACGACCGGGGCGGCGCGGTGTCGTTCGTCGTGGATGGGGTGCACCCGCACGACGTCAGCCAGGTGCTCGACAGCCTCGGCATCGCGGTGCGCGTCGGCCACCACTGCGCGTGGCCGCTGCACCGGCGGCTGGGAATTCCGGCGACCGTGCGGGCGTCGTTCTACTTGTACAACCAGGCAAGCGATGTGGAGGCGCTCGTCACCGGCGTGCGCGAGGCGCAGCGCTTCTTCGGTGTCACCGACAGCGCTGACGGAGACGGACAGGCATAGGCATGCAGCTGGAAAGCATGTACCAGGACATCATCCTGGACCACTACAAGCGCCCGCACGGCCGCGGCCTGCGGGAGCCGTTCGAGGGTGAGTCGTTCCAGGTCAACCCGACCTGCGGCGACGAGGTCACGCTGCGGGTGCACGTCGACGGCGACACGATCAAGGACGTCTCCTACGACGGGCAGGGCTGTTCGATCAGCCAGGCCGCGGTGTCGGTGCTCAACGACCTCGTCGTCGGCAACACGGTGGACGAGGCGATGACCACGATGAACGCGTTCGTCGAACTGATGCAGGGACGCGGCACGGTCGAGCCGGACGAGGATGTGCTCGACGACGGCATCGCGTTCGCCGGGGTGGCCAAGTACCCTGCCAGGGTGAAATGCGCGCTGCTCGGGTGGATGGCCTTGAAGGCCGCGCTCGCCGATGCCGGGGTGGCAGGAGCCGCACAGGGAGTTGAGGTTCAGTGACAGAGGAACAGACCGAGACACCGCGACAGGACACCGACCCGCGCGCCGGGCGCACTGCCGCCGACCTGCCGGAGCAGGCCGAGGCCTCGGGCGGCACCGCGGCGGTCGAGGACGTCGAGGAGGCCATGCGTGATGTGGTCGACCCCGAGCTCGGCATCAACGTGGTCGACCTCGGCTTGGTGTACGGCATCAGGGTCGCCGAGGACAACACCGCCACCATCGACATGACGCTGACTTCGGCGGCCTGTCCGCTGACCGACGTCATCGAGGACCAGACCCGCTCGGTGCTGCTCGGCGGCGACCGGGTAGTCGACGACTACACCATCAACTGGGTCTGGATGCCGCCGTGGGGCCCGGAGAAGATCACCGAGGACGGCCGCGAACAACTCCGCGCCCTCGGCTTCACGGTGTAGAACACGACGTCCTGAGTGTGGGACACGACGCCAACGGGGTCGTGTCCCACACTCGTGCCGCTGTGTCCCACGTTGACGCCGCCGTGTCCTGCGTTCGTGCCTGCGTGTTCTACAGCAGGCGGCCGAGGGGTCCGAGGTCGATGTTGAGGTCCTCCCGCTCGAGTGCGAAGTGGTCACACAGCTCGGTCATGCGCTCGTCGAGACGCAGCAGCGTCAGCCCGATCCGCTCGATCCGTTCCTCGCTGAGTTCCTCGTCCCCGTCGACCCGGCGGATCGCCTGCCGCTCCATCAGCTGACGCAACAGCTCGACGATCGTCAGCACGAGCGCGACCAGATCGCGTTCCAGGTTCTCCGGGTCGGTGTCCAGCCTTTCGGAAAGCGTCATGGCGGGTCTCCCAGCATCGAGGTCACCAGCGCTCGCAGTGAGATATGCACGAGGTCGACGCCTTCGATCGACAGCGTGATGTCGCCGCTGATGACGACGCCGCCCGCCAGCACGCGGTCGAGCAGGTCGATCAACGCCACCGTCCTGGGCTCCGGGGCGTAGTCCGGTACGGACGCGACCTCGGTCATGCGCTCACCTCCGCGATCCGCGAGAACGAGTACGGCGGCCAGGGGCCGGTGAGGTGCAGGTCCAGCAGGGCGCGTTGCTCGTCCAGCTCCTTCACCGTCGCGGCGAAGTCGTCGGCGCTGGTGTCGTCGACGAGGTAGGCCGCATTGAGCACCATGCTGGCGCGCGTGCCGGTGAGGCGGGAGTGCTGCGGCGGGTGCCGTCGCGCCGCGACCGCCAGCGTGCCCAGCTCGGCATGGACCCGATCGGCGTGCCCGGCCGCGAGGTGCTCGGCGGCCTCCCTGGCACGCAGCTGCGCGCGGCGCCGGAGCAGGTATGCCCGTCCCGCCGATTCGCCGCTCACGGCCTCGCCGCTGGATGTGTCAGACCCGTTCGACGCGGCGAAAGCCTTGACACCCCATTCGGTCCGGCCCGTCAGCAGGTCCACTGTGGCCGAGAACGCGGCCTGGTGCTCGGTGAGCATCTCGCGGATCCGGTCGTCATCGTGATAGATCGTCGCGATGCGCACCGGCACCGTCGTCGCCGAGCGCGTCACCGCGCCGACGACCGCGTCGTGCGCCCTCGCCGTGGCGGCCAGCCAGTCCAGATCCTCCAGGTTCTGCCGGAGCTGCTGCTCGTCGGCCTCGGCACTGCTGACCGAGCTCACCACGGCGACCAGTCCGGCGGCGGCGACGGCCCGCACCGGCGCACCAGCCACCCCGGACAGCGCGGCGAGCCCACCGGGTTCCGGTCCGCGGGTGACCGCGTACAGCCACACCGCCGCGTCGTCAGTCATGGCGCGCGCCTTCCCGGACGTCGTCCGACTCCAACGAACGCCGGTCGCCGTCGCCCTCGATCTCGGCCAGCCGGTCGCGCAACCGCCGGTTCTCCCGTTCCAGCCGGTGGTCGCCCCGCAGCCACGGATCCCGCTCCCACCAGTCGATTCCGACCTCTCGTGCGGTTTCGAGCGAGGCGATCACCAGCCGCAGCTTGATCGTCAGCAGCTCGATGTCGAGCAGGTTCACCTGGATGTCGCCCGCGACGACCAGCCCCTTGTCGAGCACCCGCTCCAGCACGTCGGCGAGGTTGGCCGGTTCGTGGTTGCGCGATCCGGTCAGCTCGGGAGTCGCGGAACTACCGGGCGTCGGCGTCGTCATGTCAGCCCCCGTTCCCGGGATTGCCCGCGCCGCGCGGGTACCGCTTCGTCCTGCGGTAGGAGAGCAGCTCGCCGCTGAGGTCGGTCTCGATCTCGTAGATGGCGAGCATGTCGGACGACGACGGGATCCGGTTCTGCTCGACCACCTCGACGCCGATCAGCCAGCCGTCGTCGGTCGGCGCCACCTCGGTGACCGCCGACGCCTCCTTGCCGGTCAGCTCGGCGACGCGCTCCAGTCCGGCCTGCGCCGCCTCCGTCGCCGACAGTTCGTTGCCGCCAGCCACCGTCACTCACCCCCACCGGGCGCCGGCTCGGTCATCCGGTCGACCACGTCGTGCTGGACGTCGGCCTCATCCTCGGCGGAGATCTCGCCGGCCTCGCGCGCTTCCTCGGCGGCCTCCAGCTCGTGGCGGGCGGACGAGACGTCGGTGAGCTCGGCGTTGACGCGGTCCTGGATCACCTCACCGAGCTTGATCACGCCCCGGAACGGGGCCAGCGGCAGGCCGAGCAGCAGTGTCAGCAGTCCCATGGCTCACTCCTGCCGCTCGGTGACGACGAACTCGTACGGCGCCAGCGGGCCGAGCAGCTTCATGTTGACCCGGCCCTCCCACTCGTCGGCGAACCGTCCCACGAGGGATTCCACATCGGACTGTGCCGAGAGATTCGCGAGGCAGGCGACGTGGACGGCGTCCTCGTCGTGGGTCGGGTCGAGCGGAGCGATCTCGACGCCGAGGGATTCGAGCTCGGCGATGACGCGGCGGGTGTCGGCGTCGCGCTTGGCGGCCAGCCCGTTGTAGATCAACTCGCCGAGCGCGATCCGGTCGTTGCGCGCGCCGTCCTCGGGCTTGGTCGCGACCGCCTCCCGCAGTTGCGCGGCGTCCTCGGACTCGGCCAGCACCTCCTCGAGGATCGCGTCCTGCTGGTAGCGGCCCTTGACGACGTACTCGGCCTTGCCTTCCAGCTCATGCAGCGCGTTGACGAACTCGTCGTGGTGCTCGCGCAGCAGCTCCTCGGCGACCGCGTCCCGGGACGCGAGGACGGCGCCGAAGCGCATCGGCAGCACCGGCATCTCGGCGGCGGTGGTGTCGAGGATGTTCGCGTGCGCGGTGAGATCCTCCGGTTTGCCGAGCGGCCGGTCGGTCACGACCTCGCTCACCAGCGCCGCGACGTCGCCGACCCGGACGATGCTGACCTGGCCGGGCGGATCGCCCACGCCGCGCGTCTCGCGGTTGGTCATCACGTCGGCGGGGACGATGCCGTAGACGTACGTGGCCGGTTGCTGTTCGGTGGAGGTCATCGCCGGTCGTCCTTCCTCCGGTCAGCGGTCTGCCGTTCCTGTCCGTCGCCGAGGACGTCGCGCACCTTGTCCCCAGCGGCCTCGAGCGCGCCCTTGGTCTTCGACTTGGCGCCACCGCTCTGCATGTTCTCCATGAGGTCGGGCAGGCCCTGCTTCTCGGTGTCGGAGAGTTCGAGCCGGTTCACCGCCTCGGCGAACCGCAGGTAGGTGTCGACGCTGGCGACCACGATCCGCGCGTCGATGGTGAGCAGTTCGATGCCGACCAGCGACACCTGGACGTAGGCGTCGATCACCAGGCCCTTGTCGAGGATGGTGTCGATGACATCGGCGAGGCCGGAGGAGGACGGGTGGCCGGTGGCGCCGCCGCCTCCGGCGGGCTGTACCGCGGTCGTCATGCGGTGGCCCCCTTCTTGCCGCGCTTGCTCCGGGCCGGGCGTTGTCGCTCGTTCTCGCCGTGCAGCACGGTTTCGGCCATCACCCGCCGCTGGAAATCGCGCAGCTCCCGGCGGGCTCGCCTGGCACGGCCGCGGGCGCGGCCGGTGACCCGGCCGGACAGCCCGTGCGGGTGGTGTTCGACGACCAGCATCACGCGGGTCAGCGTCGGCGCCAGCTCGTGGAACGTGGTCGCGCCTTCGATGGCGTGCCGGTCGTCTCGCCACAGGATGCGCTCACCCGGGGTCTCGTCCATGATCTCGACCTCGGCACCGTTCGCCCAGGCACGGCAGGCCGCGTCCGGCGACACTCCGACGTCGACGGAGGCGACGACGTCGCTGGGGTTGCTGCGGTTCTCGCGAGGTTCCTTCTCGGGACCGGACTCGGAGCCGCGCTGGCGTGGGATGGCCGCCTTGACCCGCTGGCCCGCGCCCGACAACTTCGTCGTCATCTTCGTCTTCATGGTCGCTATCTCCTTGCGCTGTGCTGTCGCGTCGCTCGACGCGAACTCGTTCAGCCGCCGAGTCGTGGCACTGACCCGGTCCGTCACCGAGGACGTCGCCCGCTGAGCGACGGTGCCCGCGAGAGCCCGCATCGCCTGGCTGAGCTGGTCCGCCGGTGCGGTGCGCTCGATGGGTCTGGTCGTCATGGGTCACCTCCGGGTCCGCCGCACCGGGGCGCGCTCCGTGGTGCCGCTCCGGGTCCGCCGGGTGGTGGCGGTGGAGCGTGACCGGCTCGCTGCCGTGCCGCTGCCACTGCGCCGTCGCGTGGGCTCGGGTTCCTCGGCGGCTTCCGGCTCGGCCGGTTCCGGTTCGGACGGTTCGCTCTCCGCCGCCTGGGGCTCGGGGAGATTGCCGGTGTCGCGCAGCCGTTGGTTGAGGGCCTCGATCCGGCTGGTGGCCGCCGAGAAGGCCGCCGACTTGGCCGCTCCCGCCAGGTCACCGCGGACCGACTCGCTGATCTCGTTGATCTCGGGGGAGGAGAGCGCGCGCCGCATCAGGCGCTCGAACACCTCCCGTGGCGGGTTGGCGAGGATCCCGGTCGCGCTCGCCGCCGCCGCCATCATCGCCAACCGCATTTTGCGGGTGCGCCCGAAGACGTAACCCGCTCCGATAGCCACAGCTACCCGTGCCCCGGTCTTCATGATGCTTCTCCTTCGCGCCCACCGGCCGGCTCCCGCCGACGCCGACTACCCCCGGGCCTCGGGGCCAAACCGCGCCGAGCGCGGTCCCGGCGGAAGTTGCTCCGTACGGCAGAGCGGAGCGTGTCCAGACGGGCGAACAAGGGACTGTGACCAAGAACATAAACCGCGCAAGACAGCGGAATCGGTCATCTATCTACAATCGAAGTGATAGGGGAAATGGAGTGGTCAAACCATGGGTACCGACGGGCAGTGGGTCCGCACCTACAACGACGCGAGCGTGAAGATCTTCCTGGCCGAGCGGGAGCGGGAGCTGGCCGAGCTGGCGGCGCGTCGTCAGCGCGTGCACGAGTTCGGCCGTCGCGCGTGGCGCAGTCTGCGGACGCGTAAGCAGCCGGTGTAGCGGCGCGGCGTTCGGCGGTTCAGCCGGTTACCGTCACGCTGAGTATGCTGGCTGGCAGGGAAAACCATCCCGTGTTGAGGAGGGACGCTCGTGGGTGTAGCCGGATGGATCATTCTCGGCGTGATCGTCCTGGTGGTCGTGATCCTCGTGCTCGTCGTGATCTCGATGTACAACGGGCTCGTCAAACGCCGCAACGCCTACCAGAACGCCTTCGCGCAGATCGACGTGCAGCTCACCCGGCGGCACGACCTGATCCCGAACCTGGTCGAGACCGCGAAGGGGTACATGAAGCACGAGCGGGAGACGCTGGAGGCGGTCGTCGCGGCGCGCACCGGCGCGGTCGACGCGCAGCAGGGGGCGCGGCAGAACCCGGGTGACCCGAGCGCGATGGGCAAGCTCTCGCAGCAGGAGAACGCGTTGACGCAGACCCTCGGCAGGCTGTTCGCGTTGCAGGAGAGCTACCCGGATCTCAAGGCGAACCAGAACATGATGCAGCTCTCCGAGGAGCTGAGCTCGACCGAGAACCGGGTCGCGTTCGCGCGGCAGGCGTACAACGACTCGGTGATGGCCTACAACAACAAGCGCGAGGTCTTCCCGTCGAACATCTTCGCCGGGATGTTCGGGTTCAAGGAGGCGGCGCTGCTCGAGGTGGACCGGCCGGAGATGCGGCAGGCGCCCGAGGTGTCGTTCTGACCCGCCTCGCCGGCCGAAGGCCATGAACTTCTTCGAGCGCCAGACCCAGGTGCGCAAGGTGTCCGCGCGCCTGGTGTTGCTGTTCGTCGTCGCGGTCGTCGGCATCATCGCCGTGATCGACGCCGCCGCATTCCTGCTGCTCGCGCGGGAACGGCAGGACACCGCCGACATGATCACGGTGCTGTCGTGGCTGACCCTGCTGTTGCTGCTGCTCATCGTGGCGACGTCCTTCTTCCGGATGCTGAGCCTGCGCAACGGCGGTGGCGGCAAGGTCGCCCGCGCCGTCGGCGGCGTGTACGTGCCTGAGGACACCACCGACCCGCAGCTGCGCAGGCTGCGCAACGTCGTCGAGGAGATCGCGATCGCGTCCGGCACGCCGGTGCCCGAGCTGTACCTGCTGCCGCGCGAACAGGGCATCAACGCGTTCGCGGCGGGCTGGTCGCCGTCGGACGCCGCCGTCGCCGTCACCCGGGGCACGCTGGAACGGCTCAACCGTGACGAGTTACAGGGCGTCATCGCGCACGAGTTCAGCCACGTCGTCAACGGCGACATGCGGCTCAACATCCGCCTGATGGGAGTGCTGTTCGGCATCCTGGCGCTCGCCGTCATCGGGCGGATGGCGCTCTACGCCGGCCGGGGACGCAACGGGATGCCGATCGCCGTCGTCGGGCTGATCGCGATCGTGGCGGGCTACATCGGACTGTTCTGCGGCCGGTTGATCAAGGCGGCGGTGTCGCGGCAACGGGAGTACCTGGCCGACGCGTCGGCGGTGCAGTTCACCCGGCAGACCGAGGGCATCGCGGGCGCGCTGAAGAAGATCGGCGGGCTCGACGCGGGCTCGCGGTTGCGCACCGGCAAGGCCGACGACGTCAGCCACATGCTCTTCGGCGAGGGCAGGCGGTTCTCGTCGATGTTCGCCACCCATCCGCCGCTCGAGCAGCGGATCAAGCAGCTCGACCCGAGCTTCGACCCGGCCGAGCTGTCGGCGCTGCAGCAGCGGTGGTCCTCGGCGCCACCGTCGGGCCTGGCGGAGGACGCCGCGCTCGGCCTCGCCCCGGCGCCGCCGGCAGCAGCGCGGGCACCGGAGCGGCTTCCGGTCAGTCCCGACAGCGTCGTCGCCGGCATCGGCGACCCGTCGGCGTCGTCGTACCAGCAGGGGCACGACCTGTTGCGGCGCATCCCGGCGGAGTTCGCCGGCAAGGCCCGCCGCGCCGAGACCGTCGTGCCGCTGATCTTCGGCTTGCTCATGGCGACCGCCGAGACGCCGCGACGAAACCAGCACGCCGCGCTCGCCGCGCGGTACGGCCAGGGCTTCGCGGACACCGTGCGGCAGGAAGGCGACGCGTTGCGCGGGCTCGCGCCCGAGCTGCGGCTGCCGCTGGCGGAGCTGGCGTTCTCCGCGCTGCGCCGCCGCGAGGAGCAGGAGCTGGAGCAGGTCATGGCCACCGTCGGCGACCTGATCAGCGCTGACGGCGTGGTCGACGTGTTCGAGTACTGCCTGTCGACTTTGCTGCACACCGAGCTGCACGAGGTGTTGCACCACCGGCCGCCGTGGCGGGAGCGCAGGCAGCGGCTCGCCGGGAACGAACGGGCGGTGGCCACGCTGTTCGCGGTGCTCGCCCGCATCGGCAGTGACGACCCGCGCGCGGGCATCGCCGCCTACGAGGCGGGACAGGCCAGGGTGCTGCCGGGGACGTCGATCCCGTTCGCCGCGCCGGACGACGGGCTGATCGCGCTGGACGCGGTGTGGCCGGTGCTCGACGGGCTGCCCGGGCCGGAGAAGGCGCGCCTCGTCGAGGGGCTGGTGCTGGTGGTCGGCAACGACGGTGTGATGACGCTGGCCGAGATCGAGCTGCTGCGCACCGTGTGCGCGCTGCTGCACGCGCCGATGCCGCCGATGCCGGCCCCCGACGCTGAGTACCACTGAGCCTGGTACGTCCGGATGGACCGAATGTAACAATTCGTCTTTTTCTCGGTCGGGTGACAACCCATACCCATCCAGGGGACGACTACCTGTCGAAGGCGCGGCGTGGGCCCGCCCATGAGCAGGGAGGCATGGATGTCTCGTCCAACCCGATCTTTACGATCACGCCGCGTACGGACGGCGCTCGTGGTCTTGTCGGCCAGCACGCTCGCCGCGGCGGTGATCCCCGTCGCGGCCACGGGATCGGCCGCGGAGCCGGTCGCCACGGCAGAGTGCCCGGATCCGTTCCCGATCGAGAGCCTTGAAGAGGGCCAGCCCGTCAGCGGCCTCACCGTCAGTCGCGGCACCGAGCCCGACGAGATCACCGGCGAGATCGTCGGCACGCTCGACGACGGCATCGCTCCCGGCATGGACATGATCATCGCCAGGCTGTCCGGCTCCGAGATCACCAACCCGGACGGCACCGTGAAGCGCGGCATCTGGGCAGGCATGTCCGGTTCTCCGGTGTACGCCGAGGACGGCAGGCTGATCGGCGCGGTGTCGTACGGCCTGTCCTGGAGTCCCAGCGACTACGCCGGCATCACCCCGGCCGCGGAGATGTACCGCGTGCGCGACTACGGCGGCGCCACGCTGAGCCGCACGGTGGAGGTCCCCGACTCGATGGCTCGGACCATGCGAGCCGACGGTGCCTCGATGGCGCAGACCGACCAGGGTTTCCGCCGGTTGCGGCTGCCGATCGCGGTCTCCGGTGGGCTGTCCGACAAGCGGATCGACCGGACCGCCGAGCGGTTCGACCGCCCGGCGCAGCGGTTGATCTCGGGCCCGGGGGCGGGACTGGCCGAGGAGCCGACGGACATCGTTCCCGGCGGAAACCTCGCGGGTTCGCTGTCCTACGGCGACATGTCGCTGACCGGGACGGGCACCGCGACCGCCTTGTGCGATGACGGCATTCTGGCCTTCGGACACCCTTTCCTGTGGTCGGGCAAGAGCACGCTGAGCATGCACGGTGCCAAGGCACTCTACGTCGAGACCGACCAGTTCTTCGGATCCTACAAGATCTCCAACCCGACCGGCCCGGTCGGCCAGATCACCCAGGACCGGCTGGCCGCGATTCTCGGCATACCGGGCTTGACGCCGCCGACCACGACGGTCACGTCGCACGTCACGGCGACGAACGGCAACGAGCGTGACGGCACCACGAAGATCACCCAGCAGGACTGGACGGACTACATCTCCGCCCTGCACCTGCTGGTGAACCAGGACCGGGTGTTCGACCAGATCGGCAAGGGCTCCGCGGCAGCCGGTCTGACCGTCGACCTGAAAACGGCCACGGGTGACAGCCTGCGGTTCTCCAGGTCCGACGTCTACGCCAGCTCGTGGGACATCTCCATCGCCACCGTGGACGACATCTGGTGGCAGCTCTACCGGATCCTGAACAACAAGTTCGAGAAGGTCGAGATCACCGACGTCACCCTGACCAGCGACCTCGAGGACGCCTTCCGCGCGCTGCGTGTCGGCACGGTGCAGCGCCGGGTCGCCGGTACATGGGTCACCCTCGACCGCGACAACACCGTGCGGGTGCCGGCCGGTTCGACCTTGGTGCTTCGTACGCGGCTGCTGCCACGGGGCGACAGCGTGGCGTCGGCGCGATGGGTGCGGACGGATGTCAAGGTGCCCAACCAGCCGCGCCGCGGCGGCACGCTGCGGGTCGCGGGCGGCGGATCGATCTTCACCGGAACCGGTGGCGCGGACTCGCTGGAGGAGATGCTCAGGCTGATGAGGCGAGCGCCGCACAACAACGATGTGGTGGCGAGCCTGCGAGTTCGCACCGGCGACGGCCCGGTCCTGCGGAAAGCCACGGGCACGACCGATTCGCACACGAGCGGATGGCGGTGGTTCGACATCCGCGTCATCCGCTGATCACCCGGTGGCCCCTTCCTGGCTCTCAGCCAGGAGGGGGCCACTCTCCGTCGGTGCCCTGCCGGTGTCGCGCGTCGGCGAGCAGCTGTGCCAGCGCGTGCACCGGCGAGGTCTCCAGCTTGTGCCGGTGCGCGTCGTAGTGGTCGCGGGTGGTGCGGATGTCGGCGTGCCCGAGCAGGTCCTGCACCTTCTGCACCGGGACGTCGTTGGCCAGCAGCAGCGTGCCGGTGGTGCGCCGCGCGGTGTGTGGGCTGATCGACTCCGCACCTGAGATGCTGGCCGCCCGCGCCTGGCTGCGCAGCAGATGCCAGACGTGGCGCTGCGTCAGCGGTTTTCCGCCCGGCTTCGCCGGGTCGTACGGGTGCGGCGTGGTCGCGAGCAACGGGCCGGTCAGCCCGTCGGCGTCGACGCCAAGGCGGTCGGCCCTGCGCGCCAGGTACCGGCTCAGCGGGTGCAGCGCGGCGGGTGCGAGCGGCACCAGGTCGCGGTGCCCGCCCTTGGCGGCGTAGCGCAGGATCGTGTGGCCCGCGTCGGTGTCGAGGTCTTCGATCCGGGCGGCGGTGATCGCCGAGACCCGCACGCCGGTGTAGAAGAGCAGCGCCACCACGGCCGCGTCGCGCCAGGACGCCTCGGTGTCGTTGCGGGTGGCGCGGTGTTCGACGTGGTTGAGCAGCCGCGCGGCCGCGGCGCCGTCCAGCGCGGGCAGGGGAGAGGTTCTGCCGCGCTTGGGTCGCGACACGGCGGCGACCGGGTTGCGCTCGGTGACGTCGTTGGACTGGAGGTAGCGGTACCAGCTCGACACCCCGGCGAGCGTGCGCGTGATCGTCGATGCCGACGCGGGCCGGGGCACGCCGTCCTTGCCGGTGACGGTGAGCGTGTTCTTCCAGGCGTCGACGTCGGCCCGGCGGGCCCGCAGCGGGTCGAGCCCGGTGCGCTCGCACCACGACAGCCACGCCGCCAGGTCCGCGTAGTACGCCCGGCGGGTGTGCTCGGTCTTGTCCGTCTCGAGCCACAGCACGGTGATCTGCCGGACGCCGTAGCGGTCGAGCGGGTCGGCGGGCGGTAGCGCGGGCAACAGCTCGACCGCCGCGGTGATCGCCTCACGGAGACCGGCCTGGGTGCCGGCAGTCAGCTCGGGCACGCGGCTCTGATCGCGGGTCGTACTGAGGGCGTCTCCGGAATGCTCGGTCATAACTGGCATTATCACCGAGCAAGATCACTACAAGATTGAGCAGTATCGCGTGTCGTGTAATAGAAACACGATCGCGTACGCGAAACTAACCGGCATGACAGAGACGGAGTTGGCCGAGGACAACGCGCTGTGTGCACTGGACGGCTGTGACAACCCGCTGCCGCCGCGTCCGGTGGACGAGCAGGGACGACGCAAGGGCGGGCGGCCGTCGTCCTACTGCTGCAAGGGACACGCGGACGCCGCCTCGCGGGCCCGGCGAGTGGCGCAGGCGGCCGCTGTCATCGACCCGCTGGCGGAGCTGCGGCAGGCGAGCGAGTCGCTGGGCTCGGTGACCGCGCCGGTCGTCGACGCGATCACCGCGCTGCGGGAACGGCTGAGTGTCGCCGAGGAGGGGGCCGTCGCGCAGGTTCAGCGGGCGGAGGAGGAGGCGGCAGCGGCACGCAAGGATGCCGAGGACGCCACCGCGCGGGCCGACCGGAGTGATCGCGAGCGGGACGCGGCGCTGGTGCGGGCGCGCGAGGACAAGCAGGCGCGGGAGCACGCCGAGGAGACGGCGGCCACCGCGACGGCCGAGGCCGAGGCTTCGACGAAGCAGGCGTGGCAGAAGGTGGCCGAGCACGAGCGCGCGGCCGGTGCGGCCGACGCCGCCAGGGCCACGGCGGAGAACGCGCGCGACGAACTCGCCGCGACGCTGCGAGCGGCGCGAGCGGAGCTGGACGAGCTACGCGAGCAACGGGATGCGCTGCGACGGGAACGCGACGACGCCCGCACCGAACTGGCGGAACGGACGTCCGAGGTGGCGTTGCTGTCGGAACGGGTGTCGTCCGCCCGGGCGCAACAGGCGGCCGCGGAGAATGCTGCCGAGCACGCCAGGGGAGAGGCCACCCGGGCGCGAGAACAGGCGGCCGAGGCTACCGCCGAGGCGCAGCGGCAGCGGGCCGAGCGTGACGACGCGCTGCACCGGCTCGCCGAGGAACACGCCGCCCGCCGCGTCGCCGAGCAGACGACGGAAAGGGCGCAGACCGACCTGGAGTCGCTGCGAGCGGCGCTGACCGAGGCCAACGCCAGGATCGACACCCTGCTCGCCGCGCGGCAAGCGCCGGAGGTGCCGGAGGAGGCGAGCTGAGGCGGCCACGAACGTCCAACTCG
Organism: Actinophytocola sp.; assembly: GCA_009377395.1. Lineage (GTDB taxonomy): Bacteria > Actinomycetota > Actinomycetes > Mycobacteriales > Pseudonocardiaceae > Haloechinothrix_A. The sequence goes on from WHUB01000015.1 coordinate 22,718, forward strand.
GCGTCCTGGGCGCAGGACACGACGTCCAGCGGCTCAGGCGGCGCCTTGGCCCGCTCCCTGTTCGAGCCTGCCGCGCAGCACGTCGATGCGTTCGACGCCCGGCCTGCCGAGGATCCAGCTTGATCCGGCGATCGACTTGGCGCGCTGCTTGAGCCGCGCCAGCTCGCGCGAGACCTGGTGGTAGGAGCTGACGGTGCCGGGGGCGCAGGTCAGCCCGGCCAGGGTGAGGCTGACGGTCATGCCCTCGACCGTCCACGGGCTGTCCAGCAGCGCCGGGGCGAGGGTGCCGATCTCGTCCATGTCCGCCGCGATGAGGAAGTCGTCGCCGCCGACATGGCTGACGGTCATCTTGGGCAGCTGCCCTGCCAGCTCGGTGAGCGTCTGGCCGAGCGAGCGGATCAGCTCGTCACCGGCGTCGAATCCGATCTCGTTGTTGACCTGCTTGAACTCGTCGATGTCGAGGCAGGCCGCGATGAACGGCTGTCCGACGAGGATGCGCCGCTCGACGTCCTTGACGATGGTGGCGCTGCTCGGCAGGCCGGTGATCGGGTGCAGCGACGCCGCTTCCTCCACTTTGGCCTCGGCGACGCCCCGCACCACCTCGGCGACCCGGACCACGCCGAGGCAGACACCGTCCTGGCCGATGACGACGATGTCGTCGTGCATCCGGTTCGCCTCGGCGGAGGCGACCACGTCGAGCAGGTCGAGCGCCCCGGCGCCGGCGGGCACGGTGTGCGGCTGGTCGGCGAACGTCGCGGCGGGCTTGCCCGCGTGCAGCGCGTGCCCGTACCGGCCCGACAGCGCCAGCAGGAACCGGCTCTTGTCGACCGTCCACTGCGGACGCCCGGCCGGGTCGAGCCCGACGAGCGCGTGCGGCTGGTCGTCAGCGGCCAGCGCGTTGCGGGCGTCGTCGCAGGTCGCGTCGGCGCGCAGGGTGACGGCGGGCCGGATGAAGTCGGCGACGGTCGGAATCCCGAACGACGACAGCGCCGCGTTCTCCTGCCGGGGCGCGGACAACGTCGCGCGCAGCGCGAGCGACCCGGCGTCGGCGTCAAGCAGCGGGCCTTGTAGCAGGCGAATCCCGGCCTCACGGGCGGCGGAGAACTCTTCCTCGGTGCTGACACCCGTCGCGACCAGCCGCGCGCCGGTGTGCGAGCAGACATGCAGCAGCGAGCGCACCATCGCGGCCGACGTCACCCCGCTCGGCAGCGCGCCGATGACGGAACGGTCCAGCTTGAGGACGTCGATCGGTGTCGCGGTGAGCAGCCCGAGCGGCAGGTCGCCCGAGCCGAGCCCGTCGAAGGCGACCTGGAAGCCGAGTTCGCGCAGCCACGCGACCCCGGCGATCAGCCGGTTCGGCTCTGCCTGCGTGTACGGCGGCCCGATCTCGATGACGACCTGGCTGGTGCGGCGGCCGGCCCACTCCATGGTCTCCAGCAGCGGCCGCATCGCGGAACGGTCGGCGGCGATGGTGATGGCGAGCAGGTTGACGTGCAGTGGCAGCAGGGTCGGCGCCCGCGCCTCCTGCTCGACCGCGGCCGCCGCGAGCGCCACGTCGGCCTCGATGAGACGGCCCTGCTCGCGAGCGTGTCCCAGCACCTCCTGCGGCGACCGCCCCGACGTCCCCGCGAGTGCTTCCACGGCGACGGCTTCGCCGGTGTGCAGGCTGTACAGCGACTGATATGCGAAGCGCACAGAGTCCCGGAAGTCAGCCACGCCGCCGATGGTGCCGTATCACGGCGTCGTCCGACAGGGAAGTTGACCAAGATTCATGCAGCGCACCTGGTGTTTACCTGCTCAGAGCACGTTTGCTAACGCTATGAATCTCGTCACGGCTACAGCAGGTTTGCGGCACGTCACGCGCCGTTCGGCCCGACGGCTACGGTGGAGGCGTGAGTGAGCTTCATGATCATGGCAGGGCGAGCCGACGCGACGGTACCGCGACGCCGCCGGTCGGCGTCGCCGGCGCGTTCCGCAGCGACCGGGACCGGATCGCGGTGTCGCCGTTCTTCGCCCGGCTCGGCGGGGTCACCCAGGTGGTCAGCGGCACCGACGCCGGGGTGCTGCACAACCGGCTGACCCACAGCCTCAAGGTCGCCCAGGTCGCCCGTGCCGTCGCGGAGCGCATCACCGCGTCGGCCGAGTACGGCACGCTCGCCGAGAAGCTCGGCGGCTGCGACCCCGAGGTCGCCGAGGCCGCCGCGCTCGGGCACGACCTGGGGCACCCGCCGTTCGGCCACCTCGGCGAGCAGGTGCTCGACCACATCGCCCGCGACCGGTTCGGCCTCGCCGACGGCTTCGAGGGCAACGCGCAGAGCTTCCGCATCCTGACCACCACCGACGTGCGCGGCCCTTCTGGCGTCGGGCTCGACCTCACCGCCGCGGTCCGCGCCGCCGTGCTCAAGTACCCGTGGTCGCGCTCGCGGTATCCGCAGCCGCACCCGTCGTCGATGCCGGTGCCGCCGCGCGGCGCCGCCGAGTCGGCCGAGGCGCCCGGCTCCGGGTCGAGCAAGTTCTCGGCGTACGTGACCGAGCTGGACGACCTCGAGCAGGCGCGGGCGCCGTTCGGCGACGTGATCGACTCCTGGCAGCAGACGGTCGAGGCGTCCGTTATGGACACCGCCGACGACATCGCCTACGCCATCCACGACCTGCAGGACTTCCACCGCATCGGCGTGCTGCAGCACGCGTCGGTGTCGCCGGAGCTCGGGGTGTGGCTGACCGCATCGCGCGAGCTGGCCCACCTCGACGACGCGACGCTGGTCGCGCACTCGCGGCGTCCCGGCTACTCGCTGGAGCAGCTGCGGCGGCGGATGCACGCCAAGGACGCCGCGATGGTCGACGACGAGGCGTTCCGGGCGGCGGTCAGCACGGTGCGCGCCGAGCTGGTCGACGGGCTGCTCGCGCAGGTCTTCGACGGCTCGGTCGAGTCGGAGCAGTTGCTCGCGGACTTCTCGGCGCGCTGGACGTCCCGGCTGGTGGACGGCATCGTCGTGACGGACTCGCCGTCGACGCGCTCCGGCCACGTGACGCTGCGGCCGCAGCAGTGGCACGAGGTGCAGGTGCTCAAGTTAGTGCACCGCCGGTTCGTGCTGCTGCGGCCCGACCTCGCGCTGCACCAGCGCGGCCAGGCGTCGCTGATCACGAACCTGGTGGGCGAGCTCGACGCCTGGCTCAGCGACGCGCAGGAGTCGTCGCGGATCCCGCGCCGGCTGCACGACCTGGTCGAGCTGGCGCACACCGAGTACTCGGAGCTCGCCAAGGACCGGCCGGAGCTGCTGCTCGGCCCCGGCGGCACCCCGGCGCCGGACGTGGCCGACCTGGCGAAGGGACGCGCGATCGTCGACTTCATCGCCTCGCTGACCGACAAGCAGGGCGCGACGTTGCTCGACGCTCTGGCGGGCAGGGTCAGCGCGCCGTGGTCGGATTCGTTCGTACTGTGAAGGTCCGCCAGGTCGCGGGCGGCGGTCGGGCCGTCGAGGTGCCACCGGAACGGCTCGAGCGCTGGTTCGCCGGGTTCGAGCGGCGCAACGGCCCGGCCGAGCGCACCGTGCTCACCGCCGAGCAGGTCGTCGTCACCGCCACCGGCGGCGGCACCGCGACGGTGACGGTGCCGTACCCGCCGCTGGGCGCCGAGGGCGAGCAGCCCGGCCTGGTGATCGAGCCGCTGCTGCGGCACGCGCTCACCGAGCGCCGCATCGGACTGGTGCTGCTGCGGCTCGGCGCGCACAGCGTCGGCGTCGCGGTCGGGGAGCGGGTGGTCACCTCCCGGACCGACCGGCACCTGATGCAGGGAAGGACCGCCGCCGGCGGCTGGTCGCAGCAGCGGTTCGCCCGCCGTCGCGGCAACCAGGCGCGACAGGCCGTTGCGCGAGCGGCCCGCGACGTCGCCGACGTGCTCGGCCCGGAGACGGCCTCGCTGGACGCGGTGGTGCTCGGCGGCGACAAGGCCGCGCTCGACGAGCTGCTCGCCGACGCCCAGTTCCCGAAGGCGCTGGCCGAGCTGGTGATGCCGTGGGTGCTCGACGTCGCCGAGCCGCGCAGGGCGGTGCTGGACGAGGGCGCTCGCCGGGCCCGGGCGGTCGAGATCGTGGTGCGGGACGGGCGAACGTCGGCGGGATGTTCTACACATGTGTAGTACACTCGAGCCATGAGTGAGGTCGGCATCAGGGAGCTGAACCAGGACACGTCCGGCGTGCTGGCCAGGGTCAAGCATGGCGACACGATCGACGTGACGGAACGGGGCACGGTCATCGCGCGGTTAGTGCCCGCGCAGCCTGGACCGATGTCGGATCTTATCGCCTCCGGGGCGCTGCAGCCTGCGACGGCTCAAGGGCCGATCCCGCGTCCGACAGGCCCGGTCCGTACCGCGAATGAGGCAGGCGAACTGCTCCGCGAGATGCGTGACGACGAACGGTTCTGATGATCTACCTCGACACAGCGGCACTGGTGAAGCTGGTTCGCCGTGAGCCGGAAAGCGACACCCTTGCCGATTGGCTCGACCGTGCTACGGACACCGACCTGGTGTCGTCTGCGTTGTGTGAAGTCGAGCTGCCGAGGGCGCTACGGCGAACCGAGCCGGAGTTGCTCGCCGGTGTGCCGCCGTTGCTTGCCCATATCGCTCGCTACGCCATAGACGATCTGGTCCGTTCGACGGCCGCGAGCTACACGGACCAGCACTTGCGCACGCTCGACGCGATCCACCTGGCCACCGCGCACGGTATGTTCGGGCCCGCGCGCATCACCGCGTTCGTCACGTACGACCGCCAGCTGCTCGCCTGCGCCGCTCGCTGGGGACTGACAACGGCGAGCCCAGGGTCCGACACCTGAGCACCGGCACAAAACCACTCGGCGCCTGCCCGTACACTGGACTCGTGGTCGTCCGGTTGGAATAGCTGACATCAGCGCCCCGCGGTAGCGCGGGCGCGCAGACGTGCTGCCTTTCCCACGACCGCGTTCGGAGTTCCCTGTTGATTACCGCCACCGGCCTTGAGCTGCGCGCCGGGTCCCGCATCCTGCTCTCGGACGCCGCGCTGCGCGTCCAGCCCGGCGACCGGATCGGGCTCGTCGGACGCAACGGCGCCGGCAAGACCACGACGCTGAAGGTGCTCGCCGGCGCGGGCGAGCCGTACGCGGGCGAGCTGCGCCGGGGCAGCGCGCTCGGCTACCTGCCGCAGGACCCGCGCGAGGGCGACCTCTCGGTGACCGCCAAGGACCGGGTGCTGTCCGCGCGTGGCCTGGACCAGATCGCCCGCGACATGGAGAAGGTGCAGCTCGCCATGTCCGAGCTGGCCGACGAGGCCGAGCGGGACAAGGCGGTGCGCCGCTACGGCAAGCTGGAGGAGCGGTTCGCCTCGCTCGGCGGGTACGCCGCCGAGAGCGAGGCCGCCCGGATCTGCACCAACCTCGGCCTGGAGGACCGGGTGCTCGGCCAGCCGCTGCGGACGCTCTCCGGCGGCCAGCGCAGGCGGGTCGAGCTGGCGCGGATCCTGTTCGCCGCGTCCGAGACCGGCGCGAGCGGCAAGTCCAACCGGATCCTGCTGCTTGACGAGCCGACCAACCACCTCGACGCCGACTCGATCAGCTGGCTGCGCGGCTTCCTCAAGCAGCACGCCGGTGGCCTTGTGGTGATCAGCCACGACGTCGATCTGCTCGACGAGGTCGTCAACAAGGTCTGGTTCCTCGACGCCACCCGCGGCGAGGTCGACCACTACAACATGACCTGGCAGCGCTATCTCGACGCCCGGGCCACCGACGAGCGACGGCGCAGGCGGGAGCGCGCCAACGCCGAGAAGAAGGCCTCGGCGTTGCAGCAGCAGGCGGCCAAGCTGGGCGCGAAGGCGACCAAGGCGGTCGCGGCGAAGAACATGGCTCGCCGAGCTGAGCAGATGCTCTCCGAGCTGGACGAGACCCGGCAGGCCGACAAGGTCGCCAAGATCAGCTTCCCGGCGCCCGCGTCGTGCGGCAAGACACCGCTGACGGCCTCCGGGCTGTCGAAGTCCTACGGCTCGCTGGAGATCTTCACCGGCGTCGACCTCGCCATCGACCGGGGCTCGAAGGTGGTCGTGCTCGGGCTCAACGGTGCGGGCAAGACGACGTTGCTGCGGTTGCTCTGCGGGCTCGAGCGGCCCGACGCCGGGGAGCGCGTGCCCGGCCACGGACTGCGGCTCGGCTACTACGCCCAGGAACACGAGACGCTGGACCACGACCGCTCGGTGTGGGAGAACATCCGCGGCCTCGCCCCGGACACCGGCGAGCAGGAGCTGCGCACGCTGCTGGGCACGTTCCTGTTCACGGGCGAACAGCTCGACCAGCCCGCCGGGACGCTTTCCGGCGGGGAGAAGACCCGGCTGGCGCTCGCCGGGCTGGTGTCGAGCGCGGCCAACGTGCTGCTGCTCGACGAGCCGACCAACAACCTCGACCCGGCGAGTCGCGAGCAGGTGCTGGACGCGCTGCACAGCTACACCGGGGCGGTCGTGCTGGTCACCCACGATCCCGGCGCGGTGGAGGCGCTCGAGCCGGAGCGGGTGATCCTGCTGCCCGACGGCACCGAGGATCACTGGTCCGACGACTACCTCGAGCTGGTCCAGCTGGCATGATCACTCAGCGCGTGCGGTTGATCACAGCAGCGCGAAAAGGAGCAACAACCAACCGAGGTTTTCGGTACGGTACCGGCAGGTAGCCGCCACGGAGCCCAACGGGATTAGGCCGTACGTGGTGCGTTCACCTCTATTTGCACTTCCGTCTGGCGTTAAGCCGCGCTGTGTTCGATCATTGCGGCTAGAAGGGGCCCGTTCTGGCCCAGGACTCTCCGGCGGGAGGCGTGACAACCGTGGCTGATCTGAAGAAGGGCGCGCGCATCACCGGTAACACGCGCGAGAAGTTAGCGTCTGATCTGAAGAAGAAGTACGAGAAGGGCGCGAGCATCCGTGCCCTCGCCGAGTCGACAGGGCGTTCCTACGGCTTCGTGCACCGCGTCCTGTGCGAGTCGGGCGTTCAGCTGCGAGGCCGTGGCGGGGCGACCACCAGGAAGAAGAGGTAACACACTCACCCGGTGCGCGGCGCGGTGTCGGCCGCTGAGGGCTCAGGTTGCCTCGCGAAGCACAGCCGCGCGCCGAGCAGCACCAGCGGATAGACGAGGTAACCCCATCTCGTCGCGGGTGTCAGCAGCGTCGCCGCACCGAGGCCGACGGCGATGCGCAGGGCGGCGTCGGCCGCCGTCTCCGGTGGCCGTAGCACGACCCAGGCCGTGATCGCCACGGCGGCGATGCCGAGCAACGCGAGCGCGAGCGCGTGCCCCACCGGACCGGTGCTCGCGAGCAGGTACCCCGGCAGTGGGCTGGCCGCGGGGGAGGCGACCTCGGCGGCGCCGAGCGGGAACGCGATGACGTTGTCGACGAACGCCCGTGACTCCACGGCGAGGACCGGCACCGTCACGACGGCGCTCGCGCCGATCAGCGTGCCCGCGAACACCGCTGCCGCCTTCACGCCGCGCCGCACGAACACCAGCACCAGCAGCACCAGCACGGCGGGCGCCGCCGTGAGCTTCGCGCTCACCACCAGCGCGAGCATGACCCCGGACGCGGCGGCGTCGCCGCGTGCCGCGAGCGCGATCGCCACGAGCAACAGGCCGAGCACGGCCAGGTCCGGCCCCGACACGGCGAAGTTCAGCGCGGTCGCGGGCGAGACGACCGCGAGCTGCGCCGCCCCGACCGGCACCGGGGGCCAGCCGAGCAGCCGCAGCGCCAGCAGCGCGCCCGCCACCGCGACGCAGCCGAACACGATGCGCGCGTCGGTCAGCGCCAGCGTCACCGGGTTGTCGGCGCCGAGCTCGACCACCAGCGCCCGGGGCAGTCCGAACAGCGCCATGACCGGCCCGTACGGCGTGTAGTCGTTGACCACCGGTGGCCGGCCGAGCGTGGCGACGTCGAGGTACGGGCTGCCGTGGCGCAGCAGCAACGAGGCTGACCGCTCGATCACCCACACCTCGGGCTGCGCGCCCCACGCTGCCGGGTCGGCGCGCCAGTCGCCGCCGCCGAGGCGGCGCAGCACCAGGTGCAGCAGCGGCGCGATCAGCCCGAACGCGCTCGCCACCCCGACCGCGACCCACCGCGACCAGAACCACCGATGGGGCGGCGCGACCTGGCGGGTTCGCAGCAGTACGACCAGCGCGTGCGCCGCCGCGAGTCCGTAGCCTGCCGCCGCCCAGCCGCCCCAGATCGAGTGGGTGGCGAAGCCCGACGCGAGCGCGGTGATCACGGCGAAGAGCGTGAATCCCAGATACACCGCGCCGTCGAGCGCGTGCGGGCGCCGCCCCGTCTCGCTCACCTCGTAACCTCTCGTGCGCCGAATCCGAACTCGCCTGCGGCAGCCTACTGCCGCCGTGACTGTCGGTCCCTCGGGGCATGATGACGGTATCCAGGCGGCGAAACCGGGAATGAAGATCTACTACCCGGCGTTACGCTGCACGGACGGGCCGGAATCTTGGAGTAATGTCGAGGTTTCCGGCCATGGGGGCACGGTGAGGGCGAGGAGTTGGTCGGCGTCATGGACAACACCTGGATGTTGCTGCGGAGCAGCATGCACAGCGCGGACGCGCCGCAGAAGCTGCGACCGGGCACGGTGCCCAGGATCGTCAGGTTCGCGCGGCCGCACTGGCGGCGGCTGATCGTGTTCCTCCTGCTCACCGTGGTCTCGGCCGTGCTCGCGGTGAGCACGCCGCTGCTCGCTGGCCGGGTCGTCGACGTCATCGTCAGCGGCGAGGACAGCCGCATCGTGGTGCTACTCGCGCTCGCCATCGCCGGGATCGCGATCGCGGACGCGATCATCGGGCTCGCCGAACGCTGGCAGTCGGCCCACATCGGCGAGGGGCTGATCTACGACCTGCGCCGGGCCGTGTACGAGCACGTGCAGCGGATGCCGATCGCCTTCTTCACCCGCACCCGCACCGGCGCGCTGGTGAGCAGGCTGAACAACGACGTCATCGGCGCTCAGCGCACGTTCACCGCGACGCTGTCCGGGTTCGTCACCAACATCATCCAGCTCGCACTGTCCCTTGTGGTCATGCTGACGCTGTCCTGGCAGGTCACGGTGTGCGCGCTCGTGCTGCTGCCGATCTTCGTGCTGCCCGCCCGGCGGATCGGGCGGAAGATGGCCACTCTCCAGCGGCAGGCGGCGGAGCAGAACGCCACCATGACCACGCAGATGACCGAGCGGTTCTCCGCCCCCGGCGCGATCCTGGTGAAGCTCTTCGGGCGCCCGGACGCGGAGGCCGACGAGTTCGGCGAGCGCGCGGCCAGGGTCCGCGACATCGGCGTGCGCACCGCGATGCTCACCCGCTGGTTCCTGACCAGCCTGACGCTGGTGTCCGCGCTCGCGCTCGCGCTGGTGTACGGGCTCGGCGGCTGGCTCGCCATCGCGGGCACGCTCGACGCGGGCACCGTCGTCGCGCTCGCGCTGCTGCTGACCCGGCTCTACACGCCGCTGACGGCGCTGGCCAACGTCCGCGTGGACATCATGACGGCGCTGGTGTCGTTCGAGCGGATCTTCGAAGTCCTCGACATCACGCCCGGGATCACCGAGCGGCCGGACGCCCGGCGGGTGCCGGTCGGCCCGGTGGCGGTCGAGTTCGACGACGTCCGGTTCTCCTACCCGTCGGCCGACAAGGTCTCGCTCGCCTCGCTGGAGGCGGTCGCCACGCTCGACACCAGGGGCGGCGAGGAGGTGCTGCACGGCATGAGCCTGCACGCGAGGGCGGGCGAGATGGTCGCGCTGGTCGGCCCGTCGGGGGCGGGCAAGTCGACGCTCGCCTCGCTGGTGCCGAGGCTCTACGACGCCGACAGCGGGGCGGTGCGGCTCGGCGGCGTCGACGTGCGGGAGCTGAGCTTCGCCGCGCTGCGCGAGACGGTCGGCGTCGTCACCCAGGACGGGCACCTGTTCCACGACACCATCCGCGCCAACCTCGCCTACGCGCGGCCGGAGGCGAGCGACGACGAGATCTGGGACGCGCTGTGGCGGGCACGGCTGGCCGACCTGGTGCGCTCGCTGCCGGACGGGCTCGACACCGTAGTCGGCGAACGCGGCTACCGGCTCTCCGGCGGGGAACGGCAGCGGCTCACCATCGCGCGGCTGCTGCTGGCCCGGCCCCGGGTGGTGGTGCTCGACGAGGCCACGGCCCACCTCGACTCGGAGTCGGAGACCGCCGTCGGCGCCGCGCTGGCCGACGCGCTGGCGGGCAGGACCGCGATCGTGATCGCGCACCGGCTGTCCACGGTGCGGGCGGCGGACCAGATCCTGGTCGTCGAAGACGGCAGCATCGTCGAGCGCGGCACCCACGACGAGCTGCTCGCGGCGGACGGGCGCTACGCCGAGCTGTACCGCACCCAGTTCGCCACCGAAGGCCCGAAAGACGACGTGCTCGACCCGGCCGTGGCGTGACCCGGCGAGTGGGCGAGGATGCCTGGGTGGACGAGAACCGAGTCGAGATCGGGCACACCTCGGCGCTGACAGTGCTGCGGGCACGCACGACGGTGCGCGCGGTGACGCTGGTGCTGCACGGCGGGGCCGAGTACGGGCAGGAGCGGATCCGGCCCTGGTCGCACGCCTTCCTGCGGATGGTGCCGTTCGCGCGGGCGTTGCATCGGGCGGGCCGGGCGGACGGCCTCGAGGTGCGGCTGCTGCGCAACCGGGTGCGCGGCTGGAACAAGCCGGAGCTGTCGCCGGTGGCCGACGCGCGCGAGGCGCTCGCCGCGATCCGCCGCGACCACCCCGAGGTGCCGGTCGTGCTCGTCGGGCATTCGATGGGCGGCCGGGTGGCGCTGCGGGTGGCCGACGATCCCGGCGTCGTCGCGGTGTGCGCGCTCGCGCCGTGGACCACCGAGAAGGACTGGGTCGAGCCGGTGTCCGGGGTGCGGGTGCTCATCGCGCACGGCACCCAGGACGTCATCACCTCGCCGGAAGCGTCCTACGAGTACGCGCTGCGCGCCGACCGGGTGACCGAGGTGGCCCGGATCGAGGTGGAACGGGAGGGACACGCACTGCTGCGCAGGTCCGCGATGTGGACGCGGCTGGTGCGTGGGTTCACACTCAACGAAACCGGAATCGGAGTGGAAAGTGCACACCAGAAACCATTTCCGGTGTCGGTGTGGCAGCTTTCCAGCCCCGATAGGCTCCGCGTCCGGGTGTAATTCACCGACCTGCCGGGGGAGGTGAAAAACCGCCACGCCGAGGGTGGAATGATGCGCTCATCCGAACGTGGCTCCGCGCCCGCCCATAAGGCGGCGAACGGGAGGGATGAAGCGAATGGCGAACATGCGTGGACCGTACGGCGGCGCACCTGGGGGAGACAGACGTGGCCGCCACCAGGACGCGCAGATGATGCCGTTGCCTGGCCAGCAGCAGCCACCGCCACGGACCCGCGCGATGCCGCCGCAGCGACCGCCGCAACAACCACCCCCACCGCCGCCACCCCCGCCGCAGGGGCAACGACCGATGCCCGCACCCCGGCGCAGACGCTGGGGGTTCCGCCGGATCGCCAGCGTGATCGCGCTGGTGCTGGTCGCGACGCTGGCCGGTCTCTGGATCTACCTCGACTCGTCGATCCAGCGGACCAACGCGCTGCCGGACTACCAGGGCAAACCGGCCGCCGCCGAGGGAACCAACTGGCTGATCGTCGGCTCCGACAGCAGGCAGGGGCTGACCGATGCGCAGGCGAAGCGGCTGCGCAGTGGCTCGCCGGAGGCCACGAGCGGGCAGCGCACCGACACCATCCTGGTGGCCCATCTCCCGGACAACGGCACCAAGCCGACGCTGGTCAGCTTCCCGCGTGACTCCGAGGTCAACGTTCCCGGCTACGGCGTGACCCAGATCAACGCGGCCTTCTCGTACGGCGGGCCGAAGCTGCTCGTCCGCACCATCGAGCAGGCGACCGGGCTGCGCATGGACCACTACGCCGAGGTCGGCTTCGGTGGCTTCGCCGACATCGTCGACGCGATCGGCGGGGTCCCGATGAACATCCCGGAGAAGATGAGCGACCCCATGACCCACATGACGATTCCGAAGGGCAAGCAGAAGCTCAACGGTGTCGAGGCGCTCGCCTACGTCCGGATGCGGTACAGCTCGGCGACCCCGCGCTCCGACCTGGACCGGGTGGTCAACCAGCGCAAGTTCATCGGCGCGCTCGCCGGGGAGCTCGCCAGCCCGGCGACGTTCCTGAACCCGTTCGACGTCGTGCCGCTGCTCGGCGCCGCGCCCAAGGCGCTCAAGGTCGACGAGGGCGACCACCTGCACCACCTGCTGGCCCTGGGCTGGGCCATGCGCGGGATCTCGTCCAACGGCACGGTCACCACCACCGTCCCCGTCACCTCGGGGGCGGCGACGGACTGGTCCCCGGTGGAGTCGAAGAAGCTCTTCGACGCGCTGCGCAACGACACACCGGTGCCCAAGAGCTCGATCTACAACTGACACCGACACGCGGGCCCGGCACACGATGACGGTGCCGGGCCCGCGCGCTGTCGTGGTCAGCTCGACCGCAGCGCGCTGAGTGCCTTGTCGGCGTGCAGGCCCATCCGCAGCTCGCTCGTGATCACGTCGATGACGCGGCTGTCGGTGCCGATGACGAACGTCTTGCGCTTCGTCGGCAGCGGCCCCCAGCTGCGGCTGGCGCCGAACTGCTTGGTGATCGCGCCGTCCGGGTCGGAGAGCAGCGGATAGTCGAACTCGTGACGGTCGGCGAACTCGGCCTGCTTGCTCACCGGGTCACGGCTGATGCCGATACGCTGCGCGCCGATGTCGGCGAACTCGGCCGACAGGTCGCGGAAGTGGCAGCTTTCCGCGGTGCAGCCCGGCGTCATCGCCGCTGGGTAGAAGAACAGCACGACCGGCCCGTTCGCCAGGAACTCCGACAGGCTGCGGGATGTGCCGTGCTGGTCCTGCGCCGTGAAGTCGGCGACGTGATCACCTTTTCGCATGCGCCCCATCGTGCCGCACCGCGGCGGGTCGGGCGACGGCTACCCGGCGCCGACGGTGATGAGCTCGGTCATCTCGTCGGCCGTGATGGGGTCGCGGAAGAACGTGCCTCGCGCCGCGATCACGCCGAGCTCGGCGAGGGCGCGGGCCTGTTCGTCGGTGCGCACCCCTTCCGCGCCGATGCGCACGTCGAGCTGCTTGGCGCTGCGGACGAGGTGTTCCAGGTGCTCGAACCCGGTGGTGTTGGTCTGCGGGCAGTCGAGCAGCTCGTCGATGATCCGCCCGTTCAGCGCCACGAAGCCGACCGGCAGCTGGTGCCGGTCGATGAGGTCGAGGTCGGCGGCCGCGGAGACCGCGAGCACCAGCTTGACGCCGAGGTCGCCGAGCACGGCCAGTGAGTCGTGCACCTCGCCGCGCGGGTCGACCAGCGTCGCGCTGTCCGCGCACAGCCGCAGCGCCGAGGACGGCACGTCATGCTTGGCGAGCTGGTCGCGCACGATCTTGACCAGGTCGTCGTCGACAGCGAGCCGTCGCGGCAGCCGCACGCACAGGTCGGGAAGCTGTTCGCCCGCCTCGGCGCGCCAGCGGGCGTAGCTGCCGAGCGCCTCGCCGAGCAGCCAGACGCCGAGCCGCACGGTCATGCCGGTCACGTCGGCGAGCGGGATGAAGTCCTCGTACTCGAGCCGCCCCTCGGTGGGGTGGTTCCAGTACAGCCGAGCGTTGACGACGGGGACCGTCTGCGAGCCGTCGAGCTTCACGGTCGGCTGGTAGCGCAGCTCGAACTCGCCGCGTTCCAGTCCGCCCGCGATGCCCGCCGCGAGCCGGTAGCGCCGCCGGTCCTCGGCGTCGAGCTCCGGCTCGAACAGCATCCACTTGGCCCTGCCCGCTTCCTTCGCGCGGTGCAGCGTCACCTCGGCCTTGCGGAGCATATCGACGTCGGAGGTGCTGCCGGGCGGGCACAGCACGATGCCGGCGCTGGAGCTGATGCCGACGCCGATGTCGTCGAGGTAGACCGGCTCGGCGAGCCGGTCGAGCGCGTGCTCCACCCGGTCGATCACGTACTGGGCGCCGAAGTCGCCCCGCAGCAGCACGCCGAACCCGTCGCCGGTGAGCCGGGCGACGGTCTCGTCCCGGCCGCTGAAGGCGTCGCGAATCGAGGTCGCCACGGCATGCAGGATCTTGTCGCCCGCCTCGGAGCCGAGCCCGTCGTTGATGACCCGGAAGCCGTCGATGTCGAACAGCACCAGCGCGACGGTGGTGCAGGACTTGTCCACCATCGCCGACTCGAGCTTGCCGTGGAAGTTGGCGGCGTTGGGCAGCCCGGTCAGCGAGTCGTGCACGTTCTGGTGCCGCAGCCGTTCGTGCAGCAGGTGCAGGTCGTTGACGTCTTCGACCATGACGACCGGGTACGACACGCCCGGCTCGTCGGCGGGCAGCGTGCTGAGGGTGAGCCGGGTGCGGACGGGTCCGTCCGCGGCGTTCTCCAGGCTGGTGTCGAGCCGGGCCGGGCCTGGTGGTTCGCCGTCGGTCTGGCTGCTGAGCAGCGCCTCGAACGCGGCCAGGTCGGCTTTGCTGCTGACGTAGCCGGCGAAGGTCGTGTCGGTCATGGCATCGGGGTCGACGCCGAGCATCGTGCCGAGCGCGGGGTTGGCGCTCACGATGCCCCCTGTGGAGTCGAGCAGTGCGATGCCGACGGGGGCGTCGGCGAAGAGGGCGACGAACCGATCGCCACTCGGGTCGGTCACGGGGCACCTCGTTGACGTTTTCCACCGGGGACACCGGAACGGCGGGGCCGGTGGAGGGGCGGGCCGGACGAATCAACACTGAGTATGGCTGAGAGCGAACCCTTGCTAAATCATCACGAACCCGTTGCGGTGTCTACCGGCCGATAGAGTGACCTTACGCAATTATCGATGACAGTCCGTGAATTCGGGCTAATGCCTGTGCAACTGCACGGGAAGGCCGTCAACGGGCACCGGCAAAGCGACATAATCCCACCGGGCTTGGTACTTCTCGGGCAGCCGCCAGCGGTAGGTTCGCAGCATTTCGTGTAGCAATGCCTTCACTTCGATCATGCCGAAGTGCATCCCGATGCATTTGTGCGCGCCGCCGCCGAATGGCACCCAGGCGAACCGGTGCGACTTGTCCTCCCGGCGGTCCTCGGCGAAGCGCTCCGGGTCGAACCGCATCGGGTCGCTCCAGTACTCCGGCAGGAAGTGCGTGACCATCGGCGAGAGGCCGACGAACGACCCGGCGGGCACGTAGTGGCCGAGGATGTCGACGTCCTTGGTCGTCTTGCGGGGCAGGCTCGGCACCGGCGCCACCAGCCGCAGCGCCTCCTTGATCACCAGGTCGAGGGAGTGCAGCGAGTCCAGCGCGGCGAGATCGGGCAGGTCGTCGCCGAGCGCGAGCGACTCCTCGCGGACGCGGTCCTGCCATTCGGGGTGCTTGCCGAGGTAGTACATCACGGCCGTGCTGGTGATGGTCGAGGTGTCGTGGGCGGCCATCATCAGGAAGATCATGTGGTTGACGATGTCGTCGTCGGAGAACCGCTCGCCGTCCTCGGTGGTGGCGTGACACAGCGCGGTGAACAGGTCGGAGCCGTCGCTGGCGCGCTTCGCGGGCAGGTTGTCGGCGAAGTAGCGTTCGAGCCGCCGCCTGCCGCGCAGCCCGGCCGACCACCGCCCGAAGGGGACGGGGTACCTGACCACGGCGGTGCTCGCGCGCACGGTGTCGACGAAGGCGCGGTTGATGCGCTCGGTGTCGCTGCCGGGTCGGGCGTCCATGAACACCCGCGACGCGATGTCGAGGGTGAGTCGCTTGAGCTGCCAGTACATCCGTAGCCGCTGGCCGGTCGGCCAGTCCCGCATGCCCGCCCGCACCGCGGCGGTGACGTGGTCGGCGTAGCCCGCCATCCGGGGGCGGGTGAAGGCCTGCTGCATGATCCTGCGGTGGAACTTGTGCTCGTCGAAGTCGAGCAGCATCAGGCCGCGGTGGAAGAACTTGTCGATGAAGAAGTGCCAGCCTTCTTGGGCGAACGCCTTGTCGCCGTTGGCGAGCACCTGCTGGGCGGCGTCGGGGCCGACGAGGTTGATCATCCGCTCGCCGAGCATTCCCGACCAGGACACTGGGCCGTAGCGCTCGTAGCGGCGCAGCGCGAAGTCGAGGCCGTAGCGAATGTACTCGACGCTGTGGCCGACGAACGCCGGGCCGAAGTCGCCGGGCACTGGCTTCAGCCCACTGCCCGGTGGCGGTTCGGCGAACGGCTCGGACGGCCGGGTCTTGTCCAGCACCTTCCTGTCGACGGCACGGGGGAGTGGGATCGCGGTCAGCGACGGCACGCGTTCGCGGAGGCCGGTCACGAGGGTGCTGGGCATCGAGTCCTCCCCATTGAGTGCTCATATACGGATGTACACCTCACCGTTCCCCCTTGTTGGCCGATGGTCAAGAGACGACGACCGCGCGGGGGACGACGTCGTGTCCCACGTTCAAGCCGCCGTGTTCGGCGTTCAGGACACAAAACAAGCACGCGTGCTTGCTTTTTTCTGGCCGGGGTGCCAGGCTCAGCACGAGGCGTGCCACGCAACGGAGCAGGAGGAGCGCATGGTGGAACTGTCGGTCGTGCTCGCCGATCTGGCCGCCGAGAGCGAGGAGCTGGACCGCGCGGTCGCCGATCTTGCCGAGGAGCGGTGGACGCTGGACACCCCGGCGGCAGGCTGGACCATCGCGCACCAAATCGCCCACCTCACCTGGACCGACGAGCAGGCCATCCTCGCCGCCAGTCAACCTGACGTCTTCATCACCGAGCTGGAACGCGTCGCCGCCGAGGCCGATCCGCAGGCGCTCGTCGACGACGCCGCGGCGACCGGCGCCCGGCGCGCACCTGCCGAACTCCTCGCCGCGTGGCGGCAGGGGCGGGGCCAACTGAGCGACGCGCTGGCCAGCGTGCCCGACGGCACCAAGGTGCCCTGGTTCGGCCCGCCGATGAGCCCCGCGTCCATGGCCACCGCGCGCATCATGGAGACCTGGGCGCACGGCCAGGACGTCCACGACGCGCGCGGCCTGACCCGCGCGCCGACCGCCCGGCTGCGGCACGTCGCGCACCTCGGCGTGCGCACCCGCGACTTCGCCTACGCCGTCAATGGCCTGCGCGCCCCGGCCGACCCGTTCCGCATCGAGCTGACCGCACCCGACGGCGACACCTGGACCTGGGGCCCACCCGACGCCACGCAACGGGTCACCGGCGACGCGCTCGACTTCTCCCTGCTCGTCACTCAACGCAGGCACCGCGACGACACCGCGCTGGCCGCCGTCGGCGCCGACGCCGACACCTGGCTCGGCATCGCGCAGGCCTTCGCCGGCCCGCCCGGCGGCGGCAGGAAGGCAGGTACATCCCAGTGATCAGGATCGGCAACGCCTCCGGCTTCTACGGCGACCGGTTCTCCGCCGTGCACGAGATGCTTACCGGCGGCGAGCTGGACTACCTCACCGGCGACTACCTCGCCGAGCTGACCATGCTCATCCTCGGCCGCGACCTGATGAAGGACCCGAACCGGGGCTACGCCAAGACCTTCCTGCGGCAGATGCGGGACAACCTGGCGCTCGCCGTCGATCGCGGCGTCACGATCGTCGTCAACGCGGGCGGGCTGAACCCGGCCGGGCTGGCGAACGCGCTTCGCGAGCTGGCGTCCGAACTGGACGTCGACGCCAAGATCGCGCACGTCGAGGGCGACGACCTGCGCTCGCGTGCCGAGGAGCTGGACCTCGGCCAGCCGCTCACCGCCAACGCGTACCTGGGCGCCTGGGGCATCGCCGAGTGCCTGCGCGGCGGCGTGGACGTCGTCGTCACCGGCCGGGTCACCGACGCCTCGCTGATCGTCGGCCCGGCTGCCGCCCACTACGGCTGGGGCGCCGACGACTGCGACGCGCTCGCGGGCGCGGTCGTCGCCGGGCACGTCATCGAATGCGGCGCGCAGGCCACCGGTGGCAACTACGCGTTCTTCACCGAACTGTCCGCTATGGACCGGCCCGGCTTCCCGATCGCCGAGATCGACGCCGACGGCAGCAGCGTCATCACCAAGCACGACAGCACCGGCGGCGCGGTCACCGTCGGCACCGTCACCGCACAGCTGCTGTACGAGATCACCGGGGCCCGCTACGCCGGACCGGACGTCACCACCCGGTTCGATACCATCCAGCTCACCGAGGACGGCCCCGACCGGGTGCGGATCAGCGGGGTGCGCGGCGAGCCGCCACCGCCGGACCTCAAGGTCTGCCTCAACACCCTCGGCGGCTACCGCAACGCCGTGACGTTCGTCCTCACCGGACTGGACATCGAGGCCAAGGCCGAGCTGGTCAAGCGGCAGGTCACCACGGCGCTGGCCGATGACCCGCCCGCCGAGATCGACTGGACGCTGGCCCGCACCGACGCCGACGACGCGCCGAGCGAGCAGCAGGCGAGCGCGCTGTTGCAGTGCGCGGTCAAGGACGCCGACGCGAGCAAGGTCGGCAGGCCGTTCAGCGGCGCGGCGATCGAGCTGGCGCTGGCCAGCTACCCGGGCTTCCACGTCACCGCGCCGCCCTCGGACGCCTCGCCGTACGGCGTGTACCGGGCCGCCTACGTCGACGCCAAGGCCGTGCCGCACGTCGCGGTGCTGCCGGACGGCAGTCGCGCCGACATCGCCCCGGCCGCGAGTACCCAGCCGCTCACCGAGGTTGCCGAGCCGGACCTGCCCGCCCCGCTCGAGCGGGGGCCGACCCGCCCCGCTCCGCTGGGCGCGATCGCCGGCGCCCGCAGCGGCGACAAGGGCGGGAACGCGAACCTCGGCGTGTGGGTGCGCTCGGAGCGGGCCTGGCGCTGGCTGGTGCACACCCTCACCGTCGAGGAGCTACGGCGGCTGCTACCCGAGACCGCGAACCTGCCGGTGACCCGGCACGTGCTGGGCAACCTCTGGGCGGTGAACTTCGTCATCGACGACATCCTCGGTCAGGGTGTCGCCTCCCAGGCCCGCTTCGACCCGCAGGCCAAGGGCCTCGGCGAATGGCTGCGGGCGCGGTACGTCGACATCCCGGAGGAACTACTGTGACGGATCCCTTCGAGACCACGGAGCGCCAGGCGCTGCGCGAGACGGTGCGCCGGTTCACCCGCGAGGAGATCCTGGGCCACCAGGACGAGTGGGAACGCATCGGCGAGCTGCCCCGCGAGCTGCACCGGAAGGCGGGCGAGATCGGGCTACTCGGGGTGTCGTTTCCCGAGGAGCACGGCGGGGGCGGCGGCGATGTCATCGACTCGCTCATCGTGGCCGAGGAGATGATCTACGCGGGTGCGGCGGGCGGCGTGATCGCCTCGCTGTTCACCCACGGCATCGCGCTGCCGCACATCGCGACTGCGAACGACCCCGTGCAGATCGACCGCTGGGTGCGGCCGACGCTGGCGGGGGAGAAGATCGGCTCGCTGGCGATCACCGAGCCTGACGGCGGCTCTGACGTCGCGGGTGTCCGCACCACCGCCAAACGGGACGGCAGTGGGGGTACCCCCGCCAATGAGGGCGTAGCCGGCGGGGGAGATTACGTCGTCAACGGTGCCAAGACCTACATCACCTCCGGTTGCCGCGCGGATTTCGTCACCACCGCGGTGCGCACCGGGGAGCCGGGCGCGCACGGAATCTCGCTGCTGGTGATCGAGAAGGACACGCCGGGCTTCACCGTGTCGCGCAAGCTGGACAAGATGGGCTGGCGCTCCTCGGACACCGCGGAGCTGTCCTTCGCCGACTGCCGGGTACCGGTGTCCAATCTGGTCGGTCAGGAGAACAGCGGGTTCGCCCAGATCGCGCAGAACTTCGTCACCGAACGGCTCAGCCTCGCGGTGCAGGCCTACGCGGCGGCACAGCGGTGTCTCGACCTGACCGTGGCGTGGTGCCGGGACCGGGAGACGTTCGGGCGGCCGTTGATCTCGCGGCAGCTCGTGCAGCACAAGCTCGCCGAGATGGCGCGGCGCACCGACGTCGCCCGCGTCTACACCCGCGACCTGGCGCGGCGCTACCTGGCGGGAGAGAACGTGCTGACGCAGGTGGCGTTCGCGAAGAACACCGCCGTCGAGGCGGGGGAGTGGGTCGCCAACGAGGCGGTTCAGCTGCACGGTGGGCTCGGCTACATGGCCGAGTCCGAAGTGGAACGTCAGTACCGGGACATGCGGATCCTGGGCATCGGTGGTGGCACCAACGAGATCATGACCGGACTCGCCGCGAAACTGTTGGGGTACAACACATGACGGTAGTGCGCACGAGCGTCGATACGACGTCGGAGGACTTCGCGACGTACCGCGACGCGATGGAGACCAAGCTCGACGAGCTGGAGACCGAACACGCCAAGGCCATCGAGGGCGGCGGCGAGCGTTACGTGGAGCGGCACCACAAGCGCGGCAAGCTGCTCGCGCGGGAACGCATCGAGCTGCTCATCGACGAGGACTCGCCGTTCCTCGAACTCTCACCACTCGCGGCGTGGGGCTCCGACTACAAGGTCGGG
Organism: Actinophytocola sp.; assembly: GCA_009377395.1. Taxonomy (GTDB): domain Bacteria; phylum Actinomycetota; class Actinomycetes; order Mycobacteriales; family Pseudonocardiaceae; genus Haloechinothrix_A. The sequence goes on from WHUB01000015.1 coordinate 43,208, forward strand.
GCGAGCATCGTGACCGGCATCGGCGTCGTCGAGGGCGTCGAATGCATGATCATCGCCAGCGACCCGACGGTCAAGGGCGGCTCCATGAACCCGTGGAGCGTCAAGAAGGGCTTCCGCGCCGCCGACATCGCCGCGCAGAACCGGCTGCCGACGATCAACCTGGTCGAGTCGGGCGGTGCTGATCTGCCGACACAGAAGGAGATCTTCATCCCCGGTGGCCGCACCTTCCGCGACCTGACCCGGGCCTCCAAGCAGCGGGTGCCGACGGTGGCGCTGGTGTTCGGCAACTCCACCGCGGGCGGCGCGTACCTGCCCGGCATGTCGGACTACGTCGTCATGGTCAAGGAACAGGCCAAGGTGTTCCTCGGCGGGCCACCGCTGGTGAAGATGGCCACCGGCGAGGAGTCCGACGACGAGTCGCTCGGCGGCGCCGAAATGCACGCCCGCACCTCTGGCCTCGCCGACTACCTCGCCATCGACGAGGAGGACGCCATTCGGCTCGGCCGCAGCATCATCCGGCGGGCCAACTGGAACAAGAAGGGCCCGAGTCCGAAGCCGGACTACACCGAGCCGGTGCTCGACGCCGAGGACCTGCTCGGCATCGTGCCCACCGACCTGAAGGTGCCGTTCGACCCGCGCGAGGTGATCGCTCGCGTCGTGGACGGCTCCGAGTTCGACGAGTTCAAGCCGCTGTACGGGTCGAGTCTGGTCACCGGCTGGGCCGACATCCACGGCTACCCGGTCGGCATCCTCGCCAACGCGCGCGGCGTGCTGTTCAGCGAGGAGTCGCAGAAGGCGACGCAGTTCATCCAGCTCGCAAACCAGTCGGACACGCCGCTGCTGTTCCTGCACAACACCACCGGCTACATGGTCGGCAAGAACTACGAGCAGAACGGCATCATCAAGCACGGCGCGATGATGATCAACGCGGTGTCGAACTCCACCGTGCCGCACATCTCGGTCCTGATGGGCGCCTCGTACGGCGCCGGGCACTACGGCATGTGCGGGCGAGCGTACGACCCCCGGTTCCTGTTCGCGTGGCCGAGCGCGAAGTCCGCCGTGATGGGCGGGCAACAGCTCGCCGGGGTGCTCTCGATCGTCGCGCGGGCCGCGGCCGAGGGCAGGGGACAGGACTACGACGAGGACCAGGACGCCGCGATGCGCGCCATGGTCGAGGGCCAGATCGAAGCCGAGTCCATGCCGATGTTCCTGTCCGGCATGCTCTACGACGACGGCATCATCGACCCCCGCGACACCCGCACCGTGCTCGGCATGAGCCTGTCCGCGATCCACAACGGACCAGTCGAAGGAGCGAGGGGCTATGGCGTCTTCCGGATGTGAGCGCATGATCGGCTCGGTGCTGGTCGCCAACCGGGGCGAGATCGCGCGCCGGGTGTTCCGCAGCTGCGCCGACGCCGGGATCTCTACGGTCGCGGTGTACTCCGACGCGGACGCCGACCTGCCGCACACCCGCGAGGCCGATGCCGCCGTGCGGCTCCCGGGCAACACCCCGGCCGAGACCTACCTGCGGTCCGACCTGATCGTCGAGGCGGCGCGGCAGGCGGGCGCGGACGCGATCCACCCCGGCTACGGGTTCCTGTCGGAGAACGCCGGCTTCGCCCGTGCCGTGCTGGACGCCGGGCTGACCTGGATCGGACCACCACCCGATGCGATCGCCTCGATGGGCTCCAAAGTGGAGGCCAAGCGGATCATGGCGGACGCCGGGGTGCCCGTGCTGTCCGAACTGGACCCAGCCGAGATCACCGAGGACCAGTTGCCGGTGCTGGTCAAGGCGTCCGCCGGTGGCGGCGGCAGGGGCATGCGCGTAGTGCACGAGCTGTCCGCATTGGACGACGCCGTCAAGGCCGCGTCGGCCGAGGCGGGCTCGGCGTTCGGCGACGCGACCGTGTTCTGCGAGCGGTACCTGCCCACCGGCCGTCACATCGAAGTGCAGGTGCTCGCCGACGAGCACGGCACCATCTGGGCCGTTGGCGAGCGCGAATGCTCCATCCAGCGACGGCACCAGAAGGTCGTCGAGGAGGCGCCGTCGCCGCTGGTGGACGACGCGATGCGGCAGCAGCTGTTCGACGCCGCCCGCGCGGCGGCCAAGGCCATCGGCTACGTCGGCGCGGGCACGGTCGAGTTCCTCGCCACCGACGACGGCGAGTTCTTCTTCCTGGAGATGAACACCCGGCTCCAGGTGGAACACCCGGTCACCGAGTGCGTCACCGGCCTCGACCTGGTGACGCTGCAACTGCGGATCGCCGAGTCCGACCGGCTGCCGCCGGAGCCGCCGCCACAGCGGGGACACGCCATCGAGGTCCGGCTCTACGCCGAGGACCCGGCGAAGGACTGGCAGCCGCAGAGCGGCACCGTCCACGCGCTCGACGTTCCGCGCGTCGCGGCCGAGTTCACCGTGCCGCCGCGCGGCGGCATCCGGCTCGACTCCGGCTTCGAGAGCGGCTCGGTCGTCAGGGTGCACTACGACCCGATGCTGGCGAAGGTCATCGCGATGGCGCCGGCCCGAGCCGAGGCGGCGCGCACGCTCGCGGCCGCGCTGGCGGGTAGCAAGATCCACGGCCTTGTCACCAACCGGGACCTGCTGGTGAACGTGCTGCGGCACCCGGCGTTCCTGGCGGGCGAGACCGACACCGCCTTCTTCGACCGCCACGGCCTCGACACGCTGTCGGCGCCGCTGGCCGACGACCGGGCGCGCGAGCTGAGCGCGCTGGCGGCGGCGCTCGCCGAGGCCGCCACCAACCGCGCGCGGGCGAAGGTCCTGTCCGGACTGCCGAGCGGCTGGCGCAACGTCGCCTCGCAGCGGCAGCGCAAGAGCTACCGCGTCGGCGAGGACACCGTCGACGTCGACTACCGCATCACCCGCGCCGGGCTGGACGTCGACGGCGTGGAACTGGTGTCGGCCGCACCGGGCCGGGTGGTGCTCGACGTCGCTGGGGTGCGGCGCACCTTCGACGTGGCCCGATACGGCGACCTCATCTGCGTCGACTCCCCGCTCGGGCCGGTCAGCCTGCGGCGGCTGCCGCGCTACACCGACCCGGATGCCGCCGTGCCCGCCGGGTCGCTGCTGGCGCCGATGCCCGGCTCGGTGCTGCGGGTCGCCGTCGAGCAGGGCGCCACCGTCCAGTCCGGACAGCCGCTGCTGTGGCTGGAGGCGATGAAGATGGAACACCAGATCAGCGCACCGGCCGACGGCGTCGTCGCCGAACTGCCGGTCACGCAGGGACAACAGGTCGACGTCGGAACCGTGCTCGCCGTTGTGCAAGCCGAGAAGGAGTGACGATGAACAACTTCACCGAGACCGAGGAACGGCAGGCACTGCGCAAGGCGGTGTACGACTTCGGCAGCAAGTACGGCCACGAGTACTACCTCAAGCTCGCCCGCGAGGGCGGCCACACCACCGAGATCTGGGACGAGGCGGGCAAGCTCGGCTACCTCGGCGTCGCGGTGCCGGAGGAGTACGACGGCGGTGGCGGCGGTATCGGCGACCTCGCCGCGGTGTGCGAGGAGCTGTGCGCGGCAGGCACACCGCTGCTGCTGATGGTCGTCTCGCCCGCGATCTGCGGCACGGTCATCGCCCGCTACGGCACCGACGAGCAGAAGCGGCACTGGCTGCCCCGGTTCGCCACCGGCGAGCTGCGGATGGCCTTCGCCATCACCGAGCCGGACGCGGGTTCCAACTCGCACAAGATCACCACCACCGCCCGGAAGGACGGCGACGACTGGGTCCTCAACGGACAGAAGGTGTTCATCTCCGGGGTGGACGAGGCCGACGCAGTTCTGGTGGTCGGCCGCACCGAGGACGCCCGCACCGGCAAGCTCAAGCCCGCGCTGTTCATCGTGCCCACCGACGCGCCCGGCTTCGAGTCGCAGCACATCCCGATGGACATCGTCTCTGCCGACAAACAGTTCACGCTGTTCTTCGACAGCCTGCGGCTGCCGGCGAACGCGCTGGTGGGGGAGAGCACCGACACCGCGCTGCTGCAGCTGTTCGCCGGGCTCAACCCGGAACGCATCATGGGCGCCGCGTTCTCGCTCGGCCTGGCGCGGCTGGCGCTGAACAAGGCCACCGAGTACGCCAAGACCCGCAACGTGTGGGGCGCACCGATCGGCTCGCACCAGGGCATCGCGCACCCGCTGGCGCAGATCAAGGTCGAGATCGAGCTGGCGAAGCTGATGACGCAGAAGGCGGCGGCGCTCTACGAGGCGGGCGATGACATGGGCGCCGGCGAGGCGGCCAACATGGCCAAGTACGCCGCCGCCGAGGCCGCCGTGCACGCCGTCGACCAGGCGGTACACACCCACGGCGGCAACGGGCTGGCCACCGAGTACGGCCTCGGTGCGATGATCGCTGCGGTCCGGGTTGGCCGCATCGCGCCGGTGAGCCGGGAGATGATCCTGAACTTCGTGGCGCAACACAGCCTTGACCTGCCCAAGTCGTACTAGGAGAGGAACAGCTGATGGCATCGCTCGCTGGCAAGACGATCATCATGTCCGGCGGCAGCAGGGGCATCGGTGAGGCGATCGCGCTGCGCGCCGCCGCCGACGGCGCCAACGTCGCCATGATCGCCAAGACGGCCGAGCCGCACCCGAAGCTGCCGGGCACCATCTACACCGCCGCGAAGGCGGTCGAGGAGGCAGGCGGGCAGGCGCTGCCGATCGTCGGCGACGTCCGTGACGACGACTCCGTCGCCAAGGCGGTCGAGGACACGGTGGCCCAGTTCGGCGGCATCGACGTTGTGATCAACAACGCCAGCGCCATCGACCTCACGCCGACCGAGCACATCAAGATGAAGAGCTACGACCTGATGCAGGACATCAACACCCGTGGCTCGTTCCTGCTGGCGAAGCTGTCGATCCCGCACCTGCGGGGCGCGGACAACCCGCACATCCTGACGCTGTCGCCGCCGATCAGCCTCGACCCGAAGTGGTTCGGCCGCATCGGCGTCGGCTACACCATCGCGAAGTACGGCATGAGCCTGGTGACGCTCGGTCTTGCCGAGGAGCTGCGCGGCGACGGCATCGCGGCGAACTCGCTGTGGCCGCGCACCACCATCGACACCGCCGCGATCCGCAACGTCGTCGGCGCCGAGCTGGCGAACACCTCGCGCACGCCGCAGATCATGGCCGACGCGGCGCACGCGATCGTCACCAGGCCGAGCAAGGAGACGACGGGCCGGTTCTTCATCGACGACGAGGTGCTGGCCGCTGAGGGCGTCACCGACTTCGCGCAGTATCGGCTGTGCGAGCGCGAGGAAGACCTCTCGCCGGACCTGTGGGTCGAGGGGAGCGGCTGAGCATGACGGCGGTGCGGCAGCCGCAGCAGGATCGGAGCAGGCAGACGCGGCGACGGCTGCTCGACGCCGCCGTCGCGTGCTTGACCGAGCTGGGCTGGACGCGCACGACGGTGGTGGTCGTCGCCGAGCGGGCCGGGGTCTCGCGCGGGGCGGCGCAGCACCACTTCCCGACCCGGGAGGACCTGATCAACGCCGCGGTCAACCACGTCTCCGAGGTGCAGTTGGAGGAGCTGGCCGAGCGGGTGGCCGCGCTGCCGACGGACGAGACGCGGCGGCGCGCGGTGGTCGAGATGCTGCTCAACCTCTACACCGGGCCGTCGTTCCGGGCGGCGCTGCACCTGTGGGTCGCCGCGGCGACCGATGAGCCGCTCGGCGCGGTGATCAAGCCGCTGGAGCGGCAGGTCGGCCGGGAGGCGCACCGGATGGCGGTGAAGCTGCTCGACGTGGACGAGTCGGCGCCGGGCGTGCGGGAGACGGTGCAGGCCACGCTAGACCTGGCGCGCGGGCTGGGGCTGGCGAACCTGCTCAGCGACGACACCGCCCGTCGCGCCCGCATCGTCGCGCAGTGGACGACGATGCTGGAAGCGGAATTGTCGGTCGCGACGGGGTCGCGGTAGCGGGACCCAGATAGACATGCCAGGGGACCGCATGTAAAGTTGACGTATCCCCCCAGCCGCTTCGGTGGCTGGGTGCAAGGCCCCGCTACGGCGGGGCCTTTGCTTTACCAACCTGCTGGTTTGTGGATGACCCGATTCGCTTCGTCGTAGATCCTGTCCGGTAACTGGCTCGTCCGCAGCGCGCTCGCCCGAATCTGCTTGAAGAACGTCGGTGAGCATTCCAGCAGCGCACGGCTCCGCTTTCTCGGCGGATGCGGATTGAGGATTCCCACCACGTAACCGAGGTCGTGGCGGACCACGCGCATCGGCTCCTTGAGGTCGGAGTCATTGCTGATCACCACGAAGGCATCCGCGTCGCCCCTGAACGCGTCGACGAGAAGGTGCGTGGCGAGGTTGACGTCCGAGCCCTTCTCCTCGGTCTTGATCACCTCGACCGTCTTCGGCCCGCCGGGCGTTGGATTCGCGAGCGGCATGCGCGTGGTCGAGGCAAGGAAGTGGCCGAGATGGACAGTCACCTGCGGCAGCGTCCCCAACGCTCGTAGATAGGCGCTCTGCCGTACCGGCCCTTGCGGCCGCCCGGCTCGCGCACTCACCTTCGCCGTGAAGTACCGGACCCGCTGGAGCTGGTTCTTCTCCGGCGGAAGCAGGCGACGGCAGAAGCTGACAAGATCAAGCCACTTGAACGGTGACCCCTTGAGGCATCCGTAGTAGAGGTTGAAGCCTTCGACATAGACGTTCGTGCGCACGCGCTCAACGTAGATGACCGCCCCGACAGTTCGCGGAATTGTCGGTCGCGACGGGATAATCGTGGTATGGCATACGACGAAGACCTCGCGGACCGGATCCGGGAGCTGATAGCGGCCGACACCGCGATGTCCGAGCAGCGGATGTTCGGCGGCCTGGCCTTCCTCATCGAGGGGAACATGTCGGTGGCCGCCAGCGGTCAGGGTGGGCTGCTCGTGCGCGTCGATCCGGCGACGGCGAGCGAGCTCGTCGATGGTGATGGGCGGACGGGAGATGCGGGGCTGGCTGAACGTCACCGCCGACGCCGTCCGGTCAGATGATCGTCTCGAGGCGTGGGTGACGCGCGGGGCGAGCTACGCGCGGACGCTGCCGGCCAAGCCGAAGCGACGCTGACGGCGCCAACTCGATCGTGCCGCGCCTATCCCAATTGTCGGTAGAGCGGCGTAAGGTACGGCTTGGCCGATTGTGACGATGACAATGGAGGAGGATGTCATGGCTTCCCGGCTCAACCCATACCTTGGCTTCAACGGTGACGCGCGTCAGGCGATGGAGTTCTACCGCGACGTGTTCGGCGGCAACCTGACGACGAACACCTTCGGTGAGTTCGGTGCCGCCGCCGACAGCGGCGAGGCTGACAAGATCATGCACAGCATGCTGGAAACCCCGAGCGGCTTCACCCTCATGGCCTCCGACACCCCGGCGGGCATGCCGTACAGCACCGGCGGGAACATCACGGTCAGCGTGAGCGGCGATGACGCGGACGAGATTCGCGGCTACTGGGAGAAGCTGTCCAAGGGCGGCACGGTGACGATGCCGTTCGAGAAGCAGATGTGGGGCGACGAGTTCGGCATGTGCGTCGACCAGTTCGCCATCGCCTGGATGATCGACGCCGTCGCACAGCAGTAACCCTAGATCCAGCCGTTGCGGCAGGCGTAGACGGCGAGCTGGAACCGGTTCACCACTCCGGCGCGGGTGGTGAGGCTTTCCAGGTTCCGTGACAGCGTGCGGCGGCTGATGCCGAGCAGTTCCGCGATGGCGTGGTCGGTGATGCCGCTCGCCAGCAGCTCGATGATCTTGCGCTCGATCGGTCGCAGCGACGACGGCTCCTTGGTGCCGAGGTGCATCGGCAGCGCCGCCCGCCAGGAGCTCTCGAACAGCCCGATCAGCGCGTCGAGCAGACTCGACTGCCGGATCAGCAGGCTGGAACGGCTGATCTCCACCTCGGCGTCGGACAGCGCCACCATCGCCAGCCTGCCGTCGTAGATGCTGAGCTTGACCGGCACGTCCGGCAGCACCCGCGCCTGCTCACCCGCCGCGATGCAAGGCTGGATGTTGTCCGCGTAGTAGTCCGGCTGCCGCACCGCGGCCCGCGCGTACACGCAGCGGTAGGCCACGCCGCGCTTGAGGTTCTCCACCTCGAGGTCGTTCGGGCCGCGCTGGCTGGTGTAGGGCGGCGAGTCGAACCGCAGCACCTCCTTGGTGGCCGCCGACTCCTCGAGCTGCACCCGCTCGGCGATGTACGGCGCGGTGACCACCTCGACCAGGTCGTCCGGCGACTGCTGCCACACCGAGCGCCGGAACTGCCGGTAGGCGTTGGTCGCGGCCAGCTCGGCCGCCCGCAGCTCCGACTCCCGCGCCCGCGCCAGCCGCTGCAGCCCGGTGCTGGGCTCGACCGGGGCGACGGAGTCGACGTCGGTGGTGGCGACGAGTCCCGCCTTGGTGAGACTGTCGACCGTGCCCTTCGCGTCCGTTTCGGACACGTCGAGGGTTTCGGTGATCTCGCCGTGCGTGGCGGGGCCGGTGCCGAGCAGGAACCGATACAACCGGACATCCACGTGGCCGAGCCCCAGCCTGCGCAGATGAACGTCCAGCTGGTCGTCTGACATAGAGATCCTCACCCACGAATCGCCTGCAGGCTGATGGTACGGCCCGACGGCGCACCGCGCCGCCCCCGGTCGGGACGCGAAAAGGGCCCCGGCAGCTTCTGACTGTCGGAGCCCTCTCGCTGATCCCGAGCGAGGTGAACCACGGCACCCCGGAGAGGATCACCCTCGGATCCGAGAGATTTTCTACATCGTGATGATCAGCCGTGGTGTCGCAGTGCTGCCAGTGACCTCATCTCGCCAGATGAATCTCCCACGGCTAGGTGTAACCGGGTTGGTGAGCCTATGCTTCGTTAGCGAAGCCTAAGTCGCTCGACGTTCAGGAAGAAGTCGCAGGATGTCGGTGGACACCGCGCTGCACGGGACGCACCCAGCCGAGGGCGTCGGCACGGTGGCGTTCGCCGCGGACCTCGCCCGGCACGGCGAACGCACGGCGCTGATCGACGCGCACGGGCAGCGGCTGACGTATCGCGAGCTGGCCGAGAAGGTGGACGTCATGCGGGCGCGGCTCGGCACCGAGCGCAGGCTGGTGCTGGTCGCCGCGTCCAACGACGTCGAGCCGATCGTGGCCTACCTCGCGGCGCTGTCCGGCGGGCATCCGGTGCTGCTGGCGAACGCCGGCGACGCAGCGCACCTGGACGACCTGATCGCGGGCTACGACCCCGACGTTGTCATCGACGGCGACATCACCGAGCGACGGCCGGGCACGGCCCACACGCTGCACCCCGAGCTGGCGCTACTGCTGTCGACGTCCGGCTCGACGGGCTCGCCGAAGCTGGTGCGGCTGTCGGCGCGCAACGTGCAGTCCAACGCCGAGGCGATCGCGCGGTACCTGGCGATCACCGACACCGACCGCGCCATCACGTCACTGCCGATGCAGTACTGCTACGGGCTCTCGGTGATCAACAGCAACCTGCTGCGCGGCGCCGGGCTCGTGCTGACGGACGCCTCCATGATCGAGCCCGAGTTCTGGACGCTGTTCCGCGAGCACCACTGCACCAGCCTGCACGGCGTGCCCTACACCTTCGACCTGCTCGACCGGGCGGGGTTCGCGCGGATGGAGCTGCCGAGCCTGCGCTACGTCACGCAGGCGGGCGGCAAGCTCTCGGCCGAGCGGGTGGCCGAGCTCGCCGCCCGCGGCGAGCGCGAGGGCTGGCAGCTGTTCGTGATGTACGGCCAGACGGAGGCCACCGCCAGGATGGCGTACCTGCCGCCCGAGCTGGCCAGGACCCGCCCCGACTCCATTGGCGTCGCGATTCCCGGCGGCGACCTCGCGCTGGCGTCGGAGTCGGCGTCCGGCGAGGGGGAGCTGATCTACCGGGGGCCGAACGTCATGCTCGGCTACGCCGAGAGCCCGGCCGACCTCGCCGAGGGCAGGACGGTGACCGAGCTGGCGACCGGCGACCTCGCCCGCCGGACGGGGGACGGGCTGTTCGAGATCACCGGCCGCAGCAGCCGCTTCATCAAGATCAGCGGCCTGCGCATCGACCTCGACCGGGTCGAGGCGCTGTGCGCCGAACGGGGTCACGCCGTGCGCTGCACCGGGGACGACGAGGGGCTGGTCGTCGCGGTTTCCTCGGCCGAGGACGTGGCGCCGGTGACGGAGCTGGTCACGTCCCGGCTCTGCCTGCCGGCGGGCGCGATCCGGGTCGGCGTGGTGGCCGAGACTGCCCGGCTGCCGTCCGGCAAGGTCGACTACGCCGCGCTGGCCGCCGCCGTCGGCACGCCGGAGACCGGCGACCCGGCGGTCGACGTCAGGGAGATCTTCGCGCGGGTGCTGCCGAGGTACGCGCCGTCCGACATCGGCGACGCTGACACCTTCGTCACGCTCGGCGGCGACTCGCTGTCCTACGTGCGAGCCTCGATCGAGCTGGAGAAGGTGCTCGGCGAGGTGCCGCCGAACTGGCCGTCCGTTCCGGTCGGTGAGCTGGAGCGGCAGCGGCCGAGGCACCGGTGGTTCCCGCTCGTCGAGACCAACATCGTGCTGCGGGCGATCGCCGTCGTGCTGGTCGTCGGCACCCACGTCGAGCTGTTCCGCGTCCTCGGCGGCGCGCACCTGCTGCTCATCCTCGCCGGCTGGAGTTTCGCCCGGTTCTGCCTGCCGTCCGGGTCGGAGCGGGGGACCACGACGACCTCCCGCGCCATTCTCCGCAGCGCGGTGCGCATCGCGATCCCGAGCATGCTGTGGCTGGCGTGGCGGATGCTGGCCGCCCCGGACGTCAGCCTGGCCAACGTGCTGCTGGTGCACAACTACGTCGGCACGACGACGGCGGTCGGCTACTGGTTCGTCGAGGTGATGGTCCAGACCTTGCTGCTGCTGGCGGTGCTGTTCGCGATTCCGGCGGTGCGGCGCGCCGAACGGCGCTATCCGTTCCTCACGCCGCTGGTCGTGTTCGCGGGGTCACTGACCGGCAGGCTGTTCATCGGCGACATCGCGCACTGGTTCGAGTGGGCCATGACGACCCACGCGATGGCGTGGTTCTTCGCGCTCGGCTGGCTGGCGTTCCGGGCGCGCAGCCGGACGCAGCAGCTCATCGTCGTGGCTGCCGCGCTGCTGACGGTCCCCGGGTTCTTCGAGAACTCGGTGCGTGAGGGCATCCCGCTGGCCGGTCTGCTGCTGGTGCTGTTCCTGCCGAGGCTGCGGCTACCCCGCGTGCTGGTGCCGCTGATCGGCCTGGTCGCCAGCGCGTCGCTCTACATCTATCTCACGCACTTCGCGGCGATCGACGCCCTTGCCGGCCGCGTCCCGGGCCTCGTCGTGACGCTGGCGGGCATCGGCCTCGGCATCGCGGTGTGGTTCGCCGCCGAGCGTGCGATGGCGCTGACCGGCCGGGCTTGGCGGGGGAGGGCGGCCCGCCACCACGGGCGACGGGCCGCCACCTGCTAGCTGTGGCTCGGGATGGTCAGGCACGCGATCCGGTCGCCGGCCTCACCGGCCATGTCGCCTTCGGTGCCGGTCTTCTTCGCGGCGTGGATGACGACGGACTTCGGCCGCTTCGAGTCGGTGACGAGGTAGTCGACCGTGGCCGTCGAGGTGCCGTTGCCCTTGGCGTCAGTTTGCAGATCGAGCCAGATCTCGTTCTGCGGGTTGTTGTACTTGGGGTTCGGCTTGTCCGGCGTCGGGGACATGTGGTGCTGGAAGTGGCCCCCGGCGAGGTCGCCGTTCGAGCCGCACTCCGCGACGTGCGCGTGAGCGCCGTAGCCCCGGTTCGGCTGCAGCCCGGTGGCGGTGAGCACGAAGGTGCTGGACTCGCCCGCCGACTTGACCTCGACGGCGAGCTCGGCCCCTGCCGGGGCGAGCTTCGTGTCGTAGGTGTAGGCGTCGGTGGCCTTGCTCGGCGCGGCCAGCTTGCCGGAGGTGCTGAGCTGGAAGCTCGACTCGGTGTCCGCCATGTCCTTCTTGTGCGCGGCCGGTTCGGCGCTCTCGCCGGAGCCGCACGCGGCGGTCAGCAGGCCCGCGGTGGCCACCGCCAGGCACAGGAGATTCCTACGGATTTGTTTGTTACCCATGTGGGTGAGTATTGCGCAACCGCCATTTTTCGATGACAGCGGGTACCATCTTTTGGCCTCATAATCCAGCGACAAGAAAACGTCGTGAGTGAGCGCGAAAAAATTATCGCGAACCTACAAAAAATCCGTCAGGGACGGATGTCCGGGCTGTCCGATCCCGGTACCTCGACGGCTCGCAGCGCCATGTCGAGCAGGAACCGCTCACCAGGGTCGTCGAGCTTGCCGCCGAGTAGGTTGGCGATCTGGTTCATCCGGTACCGGACGGTCTGCGGATGCACCTCGAGCCGGGCCGCGACGTCGTTGACGCCCCCGCACGCGTCCAGCCACGCCCGCAGCGTCCCGGACAGCCGGTCGCGTTGCCGGGTGGTGAGGTCGGAGAACGGCCGGAACGCACGCTCGGTCAGCTTGGTCAGCACGAACTCGTCGGCGTACATCGCCAGCGTCGGCAGGTGCTCGGAACAGTCGATGACGTCGCCGGACGGCAGCACACCACGGTGTGCCAGCTCGAGTGCCCGGCGGGCGCACTGGAACGACTTGACCGCCTGCTCCATCGGCACCTGCGGACCGACGGCCGCCGCCCGGCCGCGCAGCTCCCGGCGCAGGCCACGGAGGCTGCGGGCGGGATCGGAGATCACCAGGCACGGCTCGGCGTGGTCGGGGTCGGCGAGCACGTCGGGGCCGAACGCGCTCGCGTGAAACGGCAGCTGGCCCGGCCGTTGCTCGACCGCGACGAGCGCGATGCTGTCCGGCACCTGCCACTCGGCGTCCGCGGCGAGCTGCTCGATCGTCTGCGGCGAGATGGGCGGATCCGCGATGATCATCCGCACCAGCCGCTGCCTGACCCGCTCCACCGCGCTGTCCGCCTTGTTCTGCGCCTCGGTGTGCCCTGCTATGGCCGCCGATGCCAGTTCGTCGCCGTAATGAAAGAGCGCGTCCGCCAATACGTTGAATGTGGTGCTCGGCACTCCTTTGCCCATTCCGGCGCGCCAGAGATGGCGCCACGCAACCCTGGTGCCGATGCGCACCGCGCTTTGTACGGAATCCATGCTGCGGCCGGCGTAGAACTCTTTCCGGCCGATCCGGCGAAACCAGTCGTCATCGGTCCGGCCGTCGGTGCGTGGGGTGTCCTTGCCGTCGATGAAACGCCGCACCGCCCGCTCGACCGAGGAGATCAGGGTCTGGGTCACCTCGTCGTCGGGTGGCAGGTTGTAAGCGGACACCCCCTCGCGGATCTCCTTGACGATGTCGGTGATCATCCGCCCCGCGGCCGGCCGGATGATCGCCGCGATCTGCGATGAGGGGATGCTGGACAGGATCTCCTGCGCGGTCGTGCCCCCCATGCGGCCCGGTGCAACGGAAACTGGCTGGCGATGAGCTTGGGTCAACGAGAGCCACCTTGGAGTTCGATTGTGTACCAGTTCTTGCACCTTGTGGGTGAAGGTTTTTCACGTGGCGCCGGATCGTAGGGATGATCACGCATCGCGTCAATGCATACGCAGACCGCTGTGACGGATCACCTGTCCACCACCGCCCGTCGTGCCCGCCCGTGCCCGGTGATCGACATGATGTGCTCCAGCAGCGCGGTGAGAACCTCCTTTGTGGACGCACGCTGACGGACGTCGCACAGCAGCACCGGCACGAACGGGTCGACGTCGAGGGCCGCGCGAACCTCGTCCACGGTGTAGGCCTGCGAGCCGTCGAAGCAGTTCACGCCGACGACGAACGGCACCTGTCGCTCCTCGAAGAAGTCGATCGCGGCGAAGCAGCTCGCGAGCCGCCGGGTGTCGGCGAGCACGATCGCGCCGAGGGCACCCTGCGCCAGCTCGTCCCACATGAACCAGAACCGGTCCTGGCCCGGCGTGCCGAACAGGTACAGGATCAGCTCGGTGTTGATGGTGATCCGGCCGAAGTCGAGCGCGACGGTCGTGGTCCGCTTCCGCTCGACCCCCGTGACGTCGTCGACGCCCGCACTGCGCTCGGTGAGCTGTTCCTCGGTCCGCAGCGGCTCGATCTCGCTGACCGAGCCGACCATCGTCGTCTTCCCGACGCCGAACCCGCCCGCGATGAGGATCTTGAGCGCGGTCGCGTTGATCGCGGGCCGAATCATCCGGTCAGAGCTCACGTATTCCATCAAGCACCTTCAGCAGCGTGTCCGGGCTCGCGGCAGCCGATGGGGATGCCAACCCGGTTCGGAAGAGCACGTAGTTCTGCTCGATCAGGTCGCTGAGCAGAACTTTCACCACGCCGAGCGGCAGGTCGGCGCCCGCCGCGACCTCGGCGATCGAGATCGGGTTTTGACAGCACGCGAGGATGCGTTCGTGCGCGTGGTCCAGCTCGCCGCCGTGATGGCTGCGCAACGCGACGACCAGCGTGATCATGTTCAGGTCGTTGCGGTCGACGTGCGTCCGGCCACGGGTGAACGTGTAGGGACGAGCGAGCGGACCAGCGTCTTCGTCGAACCAGGCGCTGTCGTCGCCGCTCATGACGTCTCCAGCTCTGTGACCTTCGCCGGTAGGCCCAGCAGCTCCCAACCGCTCATGACGCTTCGGTATTTCGCGCATACCCGACGGTGGGGTTTCGCGGTCCCGTCGCCATGTGCTTGCCCACGCTGGCCACCATCCGGTTGACCTCGTAGGCGATGAGGCCGAGATCGGCGCCCGCGTGCGCGAGCACGGCCAGGCAGGCGCCGGTGCCCGCCTCGGTGACGACGAGAAAGGCGTGTTCCAGCTCGACGACCGTCTGGTGCACCGCGCCGCCCTCGAAGTACTTGCCGGTGCCTCGGGCCAGGCTCTGCAATGCGGACGCGACCGCGGCGAGATGCTCGGCGTCGGGCACGGACATGCCACTCGACTTGCCCATGAGCAAGCCGTCCGAGGACAGCAGCACGGCGCGATCGGCACCGGCCGCCCGGCGCAGCAGGTCATCGAGCAGCCAGTTGGACTCCTTGTTCGACAGGTTCACCGTCATGTCGTCTCTTCTTCTCCGGGCCAGCGTGGTGGGTGAGGGGTATCCGACGCGTCGGAGCGCGCCCGCCGTGTTCCGCGCTGAAAGGCCGACATCGAGGCCTGGAACCGCTCCGGACTGGGATCGAATCTCTCCGGGCCTGGCGGGTCGGCGTCCGGCGGCTGGTCAGGTTCCGGTTCGGCGGGCGTCTCCTGGTCGGCCTGGAGCTGCGGCGCGAGGTTCTCCCGCCGCCTGCGCTTCGGCAACGGTGGCTTGGTCTCCCCGTTTCCGGCAGGTTGCGATGCGAACGCCGGATCCTGCGGCGCGTGCTGCGACGCCGAGCCGTTGTCGGGCGTCGTCGTCGTGATCACCGAGAACTGCAGCGTGTCGCTGGGCGAGTGGCCGTTGCCCGGGTGGCCGTTGCCGTCGGGCTCCGGCTCCGCCGGTGGCGTGACGGCGGTCTCGTGGTCGGCAGCTTCGTCGTCCGGCTCCTGCCGGTGGGCCGCCCGCCGTCGCCGGTGTAGCGGCGTCGGCATCGGGACCAGACCCCGGTCGTAGCCGGGGTCGTAGCCGGACCCGGCGACGGTGGCCGGATTGGCGCTGGGACGGGCGTCCGTGCCGGTGTCGGGCGGGGCCGGCTCGCCGTCCGCGTCCGCGAGCGACCGGGACGGGATCAGCACGACCGCGTTGATGCCGCCGTACATCGACTCGCGCAGGGTGACCTTGACGTCGTGCCGGGCGGCGAGCTGGGCGACGACGAACAGGCCGATCCTGGTTCCCTCCGACAGCGCCATCACGCTGAAGTCGGGCGGCGTGCGCAGCATGGCGTCGATCTGTTCGAGCTGCTCGGGTTCCATCCCGAGCCCCTGGTCCTCGATCTCGATCACGACGCCCCTGCCGACGATGGCCGACCGGATGTCGACGTCGGTCTGCGGCGGGGAGAACGACGTCGCGTTGTCCAGCAGCTCGGCGAGCAGGTGGATCATGTCGGCGACGGCGTCGCCGCGCAACGCGACGTCGGCGACCGAGCTGATGTTGACCTTGGTGTACTGGGCGGTCTCGGCGACGGCGCCGTCGAGCACGTCGCGCAGCTCGACCGGCTTGCGCCACTGCCTGCCCGGCTGCTTGCCGCCCAGGATGATCAGGCTCTCCGCGTTGCGTCTGCCCTGGGTCGCGAGGTGGTCGAGCTCGAACAGCAGTTGCAGCTGCTCGGGGTCCTCCTGCGACCGCTCGGCCTTGTCCAGCACCTGCAACTGCCGATGAGCGGTGACCTGGTTGCGGTGGGCGATGTTGAGGAACACCGCCCTGACACCCGCCCGGATCTCGTTCTCCCGCACGGTCGCCGCGACGGTATGGCGCTGTGCCTGGTTGAAGGCGTCGGCGACCTCGCCGATCTCGTCGCTGCCGTGGTCGATCCACGGCACGTCGACGTTGATGTCGATCCGCTCGCCGCGATTCAGCCGGTCGATGAGATCGGGCATCTTGTGCCCGGCCAGCTCGAGCGTGTCGTTGCGCAGCCCGATCAGCCTGGCCGCCAGCTCGCGCGAGCGCCGCAGCGCGAACACCACCGCTGCCCCGGTGACGAGCAGCAGGGTGCCACCCGCGATCAGCGAGGTGGTCAGCAGGCTGCTGCCACTGCTCGCGGCGAGGTTCGCCGCGTAGGCCGAGTGCGACGAGTACATCTGGAGCAGCTGCCGCTGCACCTTGGCCACCCCGTTCTGCCATGCCTGCAGGTCGAAGGTGACCGGGTGAAGTCCGGGGCCGCGCGACATCATGGCGTCGTCGCCGCCGGTGGCGGTCTCCCACCAGCGGGACTCACCCATCACGTCGTACTTCTGTTGTTCGGTCGGCGTCATCCGGGAGTAGATGGTTTCCACGATCTCGTGGTAGGTGCCCATCTGGTGGGCCGCCTCGTGGAACTCCTCGAGGTTGAGCCCCTGCGCGATGTGCCGGAGGAGCAGCACGTGCGTCCGCGAATGCGCCGACACCGAGCGGAACAGGTCGTAGCTGATCATCTGCTCGAAGCCGACCTCGGCGTCGTTCGCCGACCGGGCGACACCCTGGATACCGGTGCCGACGATCTCGACCATCTCGTTGTAGAAGTCGTAGACCTGCTCGGCGTCGGCGGTTCCCGCGTCGACCTGTCGCCGGAACTGGGGCAGCTGGGCGGTCACCGCCTCGAGCTGTCGCAGCGACCCCGCCAGCTCTTCCGGTGCGCTCTCGGCCAGCTCGGCGGTGACGGCCCGCATGTCCTGTACGGCGTCGTCGACCTTCTCGCGCTGGGCGACCAATGCGCCGTTGGCCGGCTCGAACTTGTCGAGGACCTTGAGCGTGCTGAGCCTGCGCTCCTGCTGGACCGTGGCGATGAACCGGGTCGACGGGGCGAGCGACTTGCGCACGTTCTCCGCGAACGTCAGGGTGTTGAGGCCTTGCAGCGCGAGGTATCCGGAGAGTCCGATGCCGACGACCATCAGCGCGATGCTGGGGATCAGCGCGATGCGCAGCACGCGAGCGTTGATGGTGCCGGGTCCGCGCAAACGCGTGAGTACTCCCATAGGGGCTACGTCAGAACCTTCCTCGTTACGTGGCGTGAGCATTCGGGCGGGCACCGCAGGTGGCCGGGCGTAGGGTAGCGACCCCCACTCAGCCGATCGAGTGTGCACCCCGTTGTTTTGGCTCAGTGACAAGAAATCTTCGGGTTCGCCGCGAGAGTTCATCGCCGTCCGACAACCGCCGGAGACATGCGCTTAGATGCGTGACGCACCCGGTCGGGTGACGACATGCTTGCCCGCCACCGACGCTGAACGGCACGTCTTTCCGGTGGTTCTGAGAGGAGATTGATTGGATGGCTCAACCGAAGCCAGCTGCCCATCGCACCGGTCGTGGGCTGGGGCGTCGGAGGTTTCTGACCTTCCTGGTCGCGGCCCCGACGCTCACCGTCGCGGCGCGATTCGGTTTCGACGCGTTGTCGGAGGCGACGGCGGCGCCGAGCCTGCCGGCACTGAGTGAGCTGAGCGACCTCGGTGACGTGATCGGCGTGGCCAGCATGCCGACGATGCAGCTGATGGTCCTCGAGGTCACCGAGGACGGCCGGGTGCGCTTCGAACTGCCGCGAGTCGAGGTCGGTCAGGGCATCACGACGTCGATCGCGATGATCGTCGCCGAGGAGCTGGACGCCCGGCTCGACGACGTCGACGTCGTGCTGTCCGACTCCCGGCCGGAGCTCCAGTTCAACCAGTTCACCGCCGCGTCGACGACGGTCCGGCTGCTCTGGGACCCGCTGCGGCAGATGGCGGCCGACGCCCGTGCCCGGCTGGTGCAGGCCGCCGCGGACCGATGGGGCCTCGATCCCGAGCAGCTCACCACCCACGACACCGCGGTGTGGGCGCCGGACGGGCGCAGCCTCGGCTACGGCGTGCTGTCGGCCGACGCGCGCGAGACGGACGCGGAGCCGGCGGAGCCGAAGCCGGCGTCGGAGTACACGGTGGTCGGCGAGCCGCAAGGCCGGACGGACGCGTGGGCCATCGTGACCGGCACCGCGCAGTACGCCATGGACCTCCAGGTCGAGGGGGCGCTGCCGACCGTGGTGGCGCGGCCGCCGACGATCAACGGCACGGTC
This sequence comes from Actinophytocola sp., assembly GCA_009377395.1. Taxonomy (GTDB): domain Bacteria; phylum Actinomycetota; class Actinomycetes; order Mycobacteriales; family Pseudonocardiaceae; genus Haloechinothrix_A. The sequence continues at coordinate 61,839 of WHUB01000015.1, forward strand.
GCCTCGGTCGACGAAACCGAGGCCCGATCGCTGCCGGGCGTCGTCGCCGTCACCCAGATCCCGTCCGGTGTCGCGGTGAGCGCGGAGACGTTCTACGACGCGCTTCGCGGCGTCGACGCGCTGGACATCAGCTGGAACGCCGGGCCGGTCGCGGGACTGTCCGATGCGGAGATTCGCAACAAGCTCCGCGGCGCCGTTCAGCCGCTCGCCGCGCCGAAGTTGCAGGGCAGCCACCTCGACGCCAGCTTCGACTTCGCCTTCCTCAACCACGCGCCGATGGAGGTCGAGAGCGCGGTCGCGGACGTGCGCTCCGACGGCACCGCCGACATCTGGATGCCCGCGCAGTCGCCGATCTACGCCCAGCGGGCCATCGCCGAGGTGCTCGGCATCAGCGAGGACGCGGTCGCGGTGCACGTCACCCGCGCCGGCGGGTCGTTCGGCCGCAGGCTGTTCTTCGACACCGGCCTCGAGGCGGCCCGGGTCTCGCAGGCGATCGGCAGGCCGGTCAAGCTGATGCGGACCCGCGAGGACGATATGAAGCACGGCCGGATGCGTCCCGCGTACCACCACCGAATCCGCGCCAGCTACGCGGCGGGCGAGGTGCTGTCCTTCGAACACCGGCTCGCCGGTGTCGCCGTCGACCTGAGCCACGGTCTCGGCGAGGCGCTGACGGCGACCCTCGCGCAGACGGCGGAGCCGGTGAGCGGCGCGGGGCTGTACTACTTCAACTTCTCCCAGGCGGTGCCCTACAACGTCGGCGTCACCAGCCAGACCATTCAGGAGGTTCCGCTCGACGTCCCGACCGGCAGCTTCCGGTCGGTGTACTCGGGCACCGTGCGCACCTCCGAGGAGATCGTCATGGATCGCCTCGCCGACAAGATGGGCATGGACCCGCTCGACTTCCGGCGCTCGGTGGTCAAGGACAGCAGGGGCGCGGTCGTGCTGGACAAGGTCGCCGAGGCGGCGGAGTGGGGCAAGCAGCTTCCCGCGGGCTACGCGCAGGGCATCGCCTACCACACGGAGTACCGCTCGCACGTCGCCTGCGTCGTCCAGATCAACGCGACCGAGCAGGAGAACCCCCGTGTCACCAAGGTGATTCTCGCGGTCGACGTCGGCCAGGTGGTCAACCCGCAGGGCCTGGAGGCGCAGCTGATGAGCGGCACGATGGATGCGATCGCCACCGTGCTGCGGGCGGGCGTGCACATCGACGACGGCGCGGTGCGGGAGAGCAGCTTCGGCGACTACCACTGGACGAAGCACCGCGACGCCCCGCCCGAGTTCGAGGTGCACATCATCCCGTCCACGCAGGCGCCAGGCGGTGCGGGCGAGCTGGCCGTGCCCGCCGCCGCGGGCGCGGTGGCCAACGCCTACGCCAGGGCGACCGGCACCGAGCCCAGCAGCTTCCCGATCAGCTTCTAGAGGAGATCGTTCGTGCCGAAGAAGTTCACGTTTACCGTCAACGGCCAGCGCGTCGAGGTCGACGCCGAGGCCGATATGCCGCTGTTGTGGGTGCTGCGGGACAAGCTGGGCGTCACCGGCCCGAAGTACGGCTGCGGGGTCGGCGTCTGCCGGGCGTGCACGAGTCACCTGGACGGCGAGGAGATCCAGCCGTGCACGGTGCCGGTGTCCGAATGCGACAGCCGGAAGGTCACCACGATCGAAGGGCTGGCCGACGGCGGGGCGCTGCACCCGGTGCAGCAGGCCTGGGTCGACGCCGATGTCAGCCAGTGCGGGTTCTGCCAGCCGGGGCAGATCATGGCCGCCGTGGCGCTGCTGAAGCGGACGCCGGAGCCGACGGACGCCGACATCGAGGCGATCGAGAACATGTGCCGGTGCGGCACGTATCCCCGGATGCGGATCGCCATCCAGGCCGCCGCCGCCATGATGGACCGGCCGGGCCAGAAGAAGTCGAAGGAGCCGAAGCGGCAGGACGCGTCGCAGCAGAGCGGCGCGGAGGCGGAGGCCACGGAGCCGCCCGCGAGCCGGCCGACCACGCAGGCGCCGAAACCGACGGAGCAAAAGCAGCCCGAGGACGACGAGTCGCTGATCGGGTCGCTGTTCGACTGACCGGACGTGCCACGCCAGGCACGTACGGGTCAGGGTGAGGAAGCTGGTGACGCTGTCACCGCCCGGGGTGTGGTGACAGCGTCATTCAGCGTCCTCAGCGCTTGGCGTGCTCCGCCCACCAGACCTTGCCGGACTCCGGCAGGGTCTGGATCGGGTCGTAGTACTCGTAGCGGCGTTCGAGCGCGTCCGGGTCGTCCAGCTCGATACCGGTGCGGTAGTTCTTCGTCCAGTACGAGATGCCGCGTTCCCGGTCGTACTCGGCGACCTGATGCACCCAGCGCTTGCCGACGTACGGCACGTCGCAGATGATGCGCGGCGTCGCGTAGCCGGGCAGGTATCCCATGATCGAGTGCTGGAGCCGCTGCGCCTCCCACACCGCGACGCGCCAGTGCTCGGAGTTCGGGATCATGTCGCACATGTAGAAGTAGTACGGCAGGATGCTGGCCTCGCCCTGCAGCGCGAAGCACAGGTCGAGCAGCGCGTCCGAGGTGTCGTTCACGCCGCGCATCAGCACGCCCTGGTTGCGGACGTCGCGTACGCCGACGTCGAGCATCGCCCGCGCCGCCTCCGCGACCAGCGGGGTCACCGACTGTGCGTGGTTGACGTGGGTGTGGATCGCCAGGTTCACGCCGCGCCGCGCGGCCGTGCGCGCCACCCGCTCCATGCCCTCGACGACCTTCGGCTGTAGCCAGTGCTGCGGCAGCCCGGCGAGCGCCTTGGTCGCGAGCCGGATGTCGCGCACGGTCTCGACGTCGAGCAGCCGCATCAGGAACGACTCGAGCTGGTGCCACGGCACGTTCGCGACGTCCCCGCCGGAGACGACGACGTCCCGCACGCCGGGGGTGCGCTTCAGATAGTCGATCA
>WHUB01000015.1:64779-66230 GCA_009377395.1 Actinophytocola sp.
GCAGTGCACCCGCTGCCACTGCGCGTCTCGCCACTCGGCCTCGGTGACCCCGGCCCAGCCAGGGAAGCGGCGCCAGTCGGGCTCGGTCAGCTCCCGGCGCCGGTAGACGTAGGGCTGTTCGAGGTGATGGTCGCTGGTGACGGCCCGGTCGGACCCGGCGACGGCGGTCATCTCTATTCTCCTCCTCATAGGGGTGAGCGACACAAATAATCCTGTCATACTCCGACAGATACGCAAATCTTTGCGTGTATCGAGGTGATGACCGGGTTGAGGCGTACCGTTATTGCCGTGGACTGCTGGCTCACCATCGAGGTCTTCGACGCCGAAGGCCGACCGGCCGGCGGATGGCGGCGGATGCATGGTGAGCGGCTGATCGAGTCGGCGATCACCAACCGTGCCGAACGGTGGGTCTGGCACGAACACCGCTGGGGTGTCGTGCTGGAAATCGAGTTCTCAGACGAGGAGACGCGCGAGGTCTTCCGGCGGCTGCCCGCGGTCGTGGCCGCACTTGACGCGGTGCCGGACCCGGTCAGCGGGCTGCTGGTCTATCCGGGGCGAGGCGGCGGCTCCGGCTCGACGCTGCCGCGCCGCCCGCGCCCCATCCCGCTCGCGGACGCCGGAGCGCTGCCGGAACCTCACGAGGAGCAGTTCGTCCGGCTGTAACCAGCGGCTGGCAAACTGCACTCGTGACGGAAACGACCCTGCTGACCGGCGGCCGTATTCACTCACCCAGCTCACCCGACGCGACGGCGATGGCCGTCACCGACGGCACCGTGGTGTGGGTCGGCCAGGACGGCCCCGGTCGCGCCCTGCACCCCGACGCCGTCGAGGTGCCGCTGGACGGCGCGTTCGTCGCACCGGCCTTCGTCGACGCCCACGTGCACGCCACCGCGACCGGCCTCCACCTGGCGGGCGCCGACCTCACCCAGGTCCGCGACGCGGCAGGGCTGTTGGCCGCCGTCGCCGACGCGGCCAGGCAGGTCGCGCCGGGCGAGGTGCTGATCGCGCACGGCTGGGACGAGACCACCTGGACCTCACCCCGGCTGCCGAGCCGGGCCGAGATCGACGCCGCCGTCGGCGGGGTGCCCGCCTATCTGAGCCGGGTCGACGTTCACTCCGCGCTGGTCTCCACCGCGCTCACCGACCTCGTGCCGGACGTCGTCCGCGACGACGGCCCGGTCACCGCCGAGGCCCACCACCAGGTGCGCGGCGCGGTGCGGCGGCGCATCACGGCTGAACAGCGGGCCACCGCCCAGCGGGCGTTCCTCGGTGCCGCCGCGGCGAACGGCGTCGCCACCGTGCACGAGTGCGCCGGGCCCGACATCAGCGGCGAGGCCGACCTGACCGCGCTGCTCGACCTCGCCGAGCGCCCCGGCATGAAGCAGGTGGCGACCTTGAACCGGCGTCACTTCGCCGTTGTTCGCCCGGCGCATGCAGAAGCCTTCACTCTG
>WHUB01000160.1 GCA_009377395.1 Actinophytocola sp.
GGATCCGACTCGACGCCGAGACATCCGCTGGCCCACATCCCCTTCGGCACCGGGAATCGGGTCTGCCTCGGTCGCCACTACGCGACCTTGGAGATCCATCTGCTGCTCGCGATGCTCGTCGGGCGATTCCGCTTCAGCTTTCCTTCTCCGCTTGACCCTCGGCTAGGAGTCACCCTGCGACCGCGGGAGCGCGGCACCGTCCTCGTGGCTCGGCGGGGGTATTCGCCCGGAGGCGACTCGTCACTTCGGCGCAGCGGCTCGTGCAGGCCAGAGGTCGGTGACCCGGAGATGGCCGTCATGGAGCGTCCATAGCCTCCGGGGGAACTCCCTGATCAACCGGCGATCGTGCGTCACGATTACCACCGGCCCTCTGAAATCGGTGAGCGCCGCCTGCAACGACTCGACAACATCAAAGGAGAGATGGTTCGTTGGCTCGTCGAGCAGCAGCGCGTCCGGGTTCGAGCCGACGAGGATGCCTAGCTCCACCTTGCGTTGTTGACCGACCGACAGATCCATGACCTTCTTGGTCAAATCGTCACGGGTGAGCAGGCCCCAACGAACTAGCCAGCCCCGCGCCTCGTCGGTGACGTTCGGGACTCCTGCCAGTCGAAGGCCGAGCGTGATGTTCTCCGCGACGGTGAGTTCCGGAGCGGTCAGCTGTGGCTCCTGATGCAGGAAGCCTATCCGGACGTCAGGCGCCCACCGGACACTCCCACGGTCTGGCTTCTCCTGCTGAGTCAGCACTCGTACCAGCGTCGACTTGCCGGAGCCGTTCGGCCCGGTCAGGCAGATCCTGTCCTCGGCGTCGACGAGCAGGCTGACGCCCGCGAGCACCTGGCGGTCGCCGTAGGTCACCTCCACGTCACTGGCTTTCGCGGCGACCGTCCCGGGCCGCAACCTCCCCGCAGCGAAGTCGGCACGGAAACGCATCGGGGCAGGTGGCGGCTGAAGCGGGTTTGCCTCGATGCGGGCGAGCTTCTCCTGGATCGAGCGGACGTTCCGGCTCACCGCACGCTCGACGTTCTTGCCGCGGAAGTTGTAGGCGTGCTTGTCGCGGTCGGGCGCAGCTCGGCCGAAGCCCACCATTCGGGCGGTCGCGGCGGCCCTCTCACGGAGTCCTGCGATCTCGTCCTGCTGGGCGTCGTACGCCTGCTGGGCACGGATACGAGCAGCCCGTTTCGCGTCGAGGTAGCGGCCATAGTTCCCCTCGTAGCGGGTCACCCGGTGGGCCTGCTCGTCCAATTCGAGGATGGCCGTGGCAACCGCGTCGATGAGGTCGCGATCGTGGGTGACGAACAGGACCCCGCCTCGGTAGCCCTTCAGGTAGCCCTCTAACCAGGTCAATGCCCGGTCATCGAGGTCATTGGTGGGCTCATCGAGAAGCAAGACATCCGGCGCGGCAAGCAGCAGCGCAGCAAGCGCAACCCTCGCCTTCTCGCCGCCCGAGAGTCCAGTAATCGAGCGGTCGCGAGTCAGGTAGGACACGCCAAGGTTGGCGAGCACCTCGTCGGTCCGGGCGTCGATCTCGTAACCGCCCCGGGTCTCGAAGCGCTCCGAGACCTCCGCGTACTCGGTTAGCACCTCCTCGCCCGGCGAGTCGCTCATGCGACGCTCCAGATCACGCATCCGCTGCTCAAGGAACCTCAAC
>WHUB01000161.1 GCA_009377395.1 Actinophytocola sp.
TCGTCCTCACCCACATCGAACACGCCCGAACACGATCTCGCTGAGATCACCTCACCGTCACAGCCGATGCGCTCAACGTGCGCAGCGGACCGTCGACCGGTGCGGGCGTCGTCGGCGAACTCGCGCGGCGGCAGACCGTCACGGCGAGCGCCACGGTGCGGGACGGCTTCCGCAAGCTCGGCGACCGGGGGTGGGTCTCGGCGGAGTACCTGCGGCGGGTGCCGGGCTCCTCCTGCTGATCGGCGGCGGCGCGCCGGTAGGGTCTGCGGCGTGCTCACCGTGTCGACCGTGAATGTCAACGGCCTGCGTGCCGCGGCGAAGAAGGGCTACGTCGAGTGGCTCGCCGCCGCCGATGCCGACGTCGTCTGTCTGCAGGAAGTGCGTGCCGAGCGGGATCAACTGCCCGACCACGTCGTGGCGCCGGAGGGCTGGCACGCCGCGTTCGCGTCCGCCGCCGACAAGGGCAGGTCCGGTGTCGGCGTGCTCTCGCGCGCCGAGCCGACCTCGGTGCGGGTCGGCTTCGGCGACCCCGAGTTCGACACCTCCGGGCGCTACCTCGAGTGCGAGTACGAGTCGGTGATCGCGGCCAGCGTGTACCTGCCGAGCGGGGACGTCGGCACGCCGAGGCAGGCGGAGAAGGAGCGCTTCATGGGGGCGTTCCTGCTGCACCTCACGCAGCTGCGGGAGCGGGCGGCGGCAGCGGGCAAGGAGGCCGTCGTCGTCGGTGACTACAACATCGCGCACACCGAGGCCGACCTGAAGAACTGGAAGGCCAACCAGACCAACTCCGGGTTCCTGCCCGAGGAGCGGGCCTGGTTCTCGCGGCTGCTCGACGGCGCCGGGTACGTCGACGTGCAGCGGAAGCTCCAGCCGGAGGGGCCCGGGCCGTACTCGTGGTGGTCGTACCGGGGCAAGGCGTTCGACAACGACGCCGGCTGGCGGATCGACTACGTGCTCGCCACGCCTGGCCTCGCGGCGAAGGCCGTCGAAGCCCGGGTGGAGCGCGCGCCGAGCTACGACAAGCGCTGGTCCGACCACGCCCCGGTCACGGCGGTGTTCGACTGGCCGGGGCTATAGCGCCCCGCGCTCGACCCATGCCTCCGTGTTGGTGAGCAGACGAGCCACCGCAGCGCTGTCGTATCTGGCGATGTCGTCGGACTTGGTGGCACGGGCCATCGCGTCCAGCAGGCCGTCGGACTGGCGTGTGATCTCGTTTCGCAGCCAGTCAGGGTCCACGCGCAAGGTCGTGGCGAACCTCGCCCAGTCGTCGACCGAGAGCCCAGCCGCGCGGAACCTGCCGTTCACCCCCATGGACAGGTCGTTGCCGGTGCCATCGGAGTACGCGAGGTGCGAGTTGAGGTCGTACAACGGGGCCAGTCGGATGTCCTCGCCGCTCAGCAGCAGTGAGTAGTTGCGTGCGTGACCGTCGGTGCCGCACGTGAGCCAGTTGAACACCAGCGCCTGTGCGAAACGTCGAGCATCCTGTTCCGGCTTACTGCTCGTCCGGTAGATGAGGTCGGCGATCGTGGTCGCACCTGGGCCGCCCTGGCTCTCGTACTTGCGGTTCGGCCACACGGTCAACGCCTGGCACATGTCTTCCTGATGCACGCGCTGCCATCGCCCGTTCGACCGCTGGATCC
>WHUB01000162.1 GCA_009377395.1 Actinophytocola sp.
ACATCGGTCCCGACGCTTTTGGCTCACCGCTGGTGAACCTGGTGATGTCGCCCGTCGGGCACTCCACCGGGTTCTTCTGGGGCGCGCTCATGTCGGCCCACCTTGGCGGCACCGCCGTTTATCTCGAGCGGTGGCAGCCCGAACTGGCGCTGCGGGTACTGGACGAACAGCGGATCACCACCATGATCGGCTCCCCGACCTTCCTGCTCGACGTGTTACGCACGGAGGGTGCCTCCGCCGATCGCGTCCCGGATCTGCGGCTGGTGGCCATGGCCGGCGCTCCCGTGCCGAGACCCCTGGTGGCCAAGGCCCGCCGGCAGCTTGATTGCGCGGTCGTTCCCGCCTGGGGGATGACCGAGTACGGCATCGGTGTCTCCGGGTCCCCCGAATTGGCCCGCGAGCGAATCGAAACCACCGACGGTCGCCCGGTGCCGGGCTGCCAGGTGCGGGTGTGCCACGCCGACTCCCCGGCCGATCCCGGCGAGGAGGGTGACCTGCAGATTCGAGGCCCCGGCCTGTTTGCCGGCTACTACGGCCGCCCGGACTTCACCGCCGACGCGCTCACCCCGGACGGCTGGTTCCGCACCGGCGACCGTGCCGTCATTGAGGCCGACGGCCACGTCTCGCTCATGGGCCGGACCAAGGACATCGTGATCCGCGGCGGTGAGAACATCCCCGTCATCGAGATCGAGAACCTGCTCTACACGCACCCGGCCGTCGCCGAGGTCGCCGTGATCGGCGTGCCCGACGAGCGGCTGGGCGAGCGGGTGTGCGCCGTCATCGCCGCCAAACCCGGTTTGGCACCGCCCGACCTTCCAACGGTCAGCGAGTTCTTGCTGACCGAGGGGCTGTCGAAACGGTATCTGCCGGAACGGCTCGTCGTACTCGATGAACTCCCGAAGACCATGAGCGGCAAGATCCGCAAAGTGGAACTCCGGCAGCGCTATAGGGAAGGTGTTGTCTCATGACCGAAGCCAAAGGTGACAAGGGGTTCAACGCGACCCACGTGCTCCGCCCGCGCCAACAGGTCGAGGACCAGATTAGACAGGCCATCCTGTCCGGGCGCTTCGCGCAGGGCGACAAGCTTCCCCCGGAAACCGACCTCGCCGTGCAGCTCGCGGTCAGTCGCCCCACTGTGCGGGAGGCACTGCGGTCGCTGTCGGAGGCCGGCCTGATACACAAGGTTCCCGGTGCCACCGGTGGCAGCTTCGTCAAGAGCGTGAACCACGAGTCGCTCGGCAAGATGCTGCACGAATCGATGTCGAACATCCTGCGACTCGGCACGCTGGACATCGAGGAAGTCACCAGCGTGCGGCGGCTACTGGAGATCCCAGCCGCCCGACTGGCCGCCGACCACCGCACCGACGAGCACGTGGCGCTCATGGACAAGGTCGTGCAACGGCAACGCACCACCACCCTCGACGACCCGGACATTCCGGAGCTGGACGCGACCTTTCACAGCACCATCGCCGAAGCGTCCGGGAACCGGCTGCTGGCTGCTTTCGTCGGCTCGCTGCACCTGGTCACCAGGCCGGCGAGCTTCCTGGACGTCACGCCAGAGGTCGGGCGATGCACGGTCCGCCAGCACATGGCGATCCTGCGAGCCATCGAATCCATGGACGCAGACTCCGCTG
>WHUB01000163.1:0-1107 GCA_009377395.1 Actinophytocola sp.
CGCTGCTCGCACCTGGAGCTGTTCGCTGGACAGTCGCTCACGCGCTGGTAACGCACTGTGGCGGCATCGCCCAGGCTCCGCGACGCACCAGGCATGCGCGCTCAACCGGCCGCGCCGACCGTACGCGACGCCTCGCCTCCCGGCTCCTCGACCTCGACCGCTGCCACAGCAGCTCGGGCGCGATCTCGCGCACGTCCACGCCGTCGACCTTCACCCCACCCGCGGTGACGTCGAACAACCGCGGCACCAACGAGACGAGCGTCGTCTTGCCGGCACCGGTGCCGCCGCGGTGTTCGCCGTGTGGCTGTCGTACACCTACGTGTGGGCGGCCACGTTCCCCAGGATGGTACAGCTGGGCGGCTCCCGGGTGTCACCGGACGTCGGTGGTCGGATCGAGCGGGTGACCTCGGCGGCATCCGACTGGTTGCAGGGCAACGTCTTCTGGCTGACCACCGGCATCAAGAACGTGGTGTCGGTCGCGCTGCTCGACCCGCTGCAGACCCTGCTGGGCGGCTCGCCGTGGTTCGTGACCTGCGCGGCCATCCTCGCCCTGGCCGCGATCGTCGCCGGAGTCCGTGCCGCGCTGGTTGCCGCGGTGTGCCTGGCGCTGGTGCTCGCGTCCGGTCTGTGGCAGGACTCCATGGTGACGCTCGCCGCGACGCTGGTGGCGACCGCCCTGGTGATGCTGCTCGGTGTCGTGCTCGGTGTGGGGATGGGGCGCAGCGCTCGCCTGGACAGGGTGCTGCGGCCGGTCCTCGATGCGGGGCAGACGATGCCGCCGTTCGTCTACCTGGTGCCGTTCCTTGGACTCTTCGGTGCGACCAGGTTCACCGCGGTGGTGGCCGCCGTCGCGTACGCGGCGCCGGTCGCCATCAAGATCGTCGCGGACGGCATCCGCAGCGTGCCTCCGACGGCAGTCGAGGCCGCGGTGTCGTCGGGCTCGACGCGGTGGCAGGTGATCGCCAAGGTGCAGCTGCCGATGATCCCGCGCGCGCTGACGCTGGCCGCCAACCAGGGGCTCATCTTCGTGCTCGCGATGGTCGTGGTCGGTGGGCTGGTCGGCGCCGGCGCGCTCGGCTACGACGTCGTGGCCGGCTTCTCGCAGCT
>WHUB01000163.1:1117-1498 GCA_009377395.1 Actinophytocola sp.
TGCTGCTCGGCATCCTGCTCGACCGCACGACGTCGCGGGCCGCGCGTCGGGCCGGTAGCCGATGGCTCGAGGAGTGACCGGAGAAGACAGCAGCGAGGAAACCGTAGAGGCATTCCCTATCCGACGAAGTCGTGGAGGTGAGACCGGTGAGACGTGAGTCCCTGGGATTGAAGGCGGCCGGCCTCGCCGCGGCGGTGGGCCTGCTGGCCACCGCGTGCGGTGGGGCGAAGGTCGAAAGCGACGACTCTGGTGGCGGGGGGGCATGCACCATGAATCTCGCCATGAACGACTGGGTCGGCTACACGGCCAACGCCGCCGTGGTGACCTACCTCGCCGAGGAGGAGCTGGGCTGCACGGTCAAGCAGAAATCGCTGAAGGAGC
>WHUB01000164.1 GCA_009377395.1 Actinophytocola sp.
CGTGCTGGTGCTCGGCCTGGTCGCCGCCGTGGTGGCGTTGTCGGGTGTCAACATCGTGCCGGTCAACACGATGGGCATGGCGCTGATGGGCGCGCCCATCTTCGTCGCGCTGCTGATGCTGCTGTGGAACCGCACGAAGGTGGGCAGCGCCGTCCCCGGCATCCTCGTCGGTGCCGTCGCGTTCGCGGTGTGGGAGTTCGTGCTCGGCGAGCCGATGGGCGTCGAGTCCGCCGTACCCACGGCTGCGGCGACGACTGCGACGATGCTCCTCGTGAGCCGGTTCGGTTCCTCGCGCCCAGTGGCCGGCCACGCCCCGGAGCCCGTCCCGCCCTCGGCGGCGGCGCGGGACGCCTGACCGCCCGGTGCTCAGATCGGCAGCAGGCTGGCGAGCTCGAAGGCGGCACTGCGGACCACCGGTCCGAGCTCGTCGAAGCGCTCGTCGGGCATCCTCACCGCGGGAGCCTGCACCGCGACGGCCGCCTTGGCCTGACCCGTGGTGTCGAGAACCGGAGCGGCCACGCACCGCACGCCCACCAGGGACTCCTCGTCGTCGGTGCTCCACCCCCGAGCGCGGATCTCTCCGAGGTCGGCGCGCAGGCTCTTGACGGTCGCGTGGGTCTTGGTGGTGAGCTGCACGAGGTCGTCGTCCAAGCCGTCGACGTAGCCGGTGAGCTCGTCGTTGAACGCCAGGAGTGACTTGCCCATCGAGGTCGCGTGGAGCTCGATCCGGGCGCCGACCTCCATGGAGAAGCGCAGCCGCTGCGACGACTCAACGCGCTCGATGACGATCGCGTGGTCGCCGTCGAGCAGCCCGAGGTTGATCGACTCCTCGGTGTGGGCCGCGAGGCGCTCGAGGACGGGCCGGGCGACGTCGATGCCCAGGGCGCGGTGCGCGGCGTGCCCGAGCAGCAGTGACTGCGGGCCGAAGCGGTAGCGCTCGCGTCCCTCGTCCTGTGCGAGGTAGCCCTCGGCGACCAGTGCGCGTGCGATCCGGTGCGTAGTGGACAGGGTCAGCTCGAGCCGTCCGGCGAGCTGGACGACGCCGAGGCTGCCGCCCTCGGTGCAGAAGAGTCGTAACATCGCGAAGGCCCGGCTGATCGACTGGGTGCCGGCGACCCGGCCGTTCTCCTCGGCCGTGCTCATGGCAGTCTTGACCCCATCCGGGACGGTTCCTTACGCTCGCATTGTGAGAATCACTCCCATCATATGAAAGCCTGGAGGGCGCTGTCCAGGCTGCGGCGCGGGCGGGACTGGAGCTCGGTCGCGTGATCGGACCTGCCCGCGGTGACCTGGTCGCCGGCGTCAGCGTCGCCCTGGTGCTGGTGCCGCAGTCGCTGGCGTACGCCGAGCTGGCAGGGCTGGAGCCGGTGCACGGGCTGTACGCCGCTGCCGCGGCGCCCTTGGCCGGAGCGATCATCGGGTCCTCGCCGTACCCGCAGACCGGGCCCGTTGCGTT
>WHUB01000165.1 GCA_009377395.1 Actinophytocola sp.
ACAAGCTGACCCTCGCCGCGCTGGAGGCGACCCTCGAAGGACCGCAGGTGCCGGTACGCCTCGCGCTCGAGGCCCCCACCGACGGGTTGCGCCGGCGCGCGGAACGGATCGTGGCCCGACTCGACGACGCTGGCGTCGCGGTGGCCGAGGCGGTGGACTCGACTGCCGCGGTCGGCGGTGGTGGCGCCCCGGGTGTGACCATCCCGAGTGTCGCGGTGAGCGTGCCGGCCGAGTCGGCGCGCGCCCTGCGGCTGGGCGACCCGCCGGTGATCGGCCGGGTCGAGCACGGCAGATGCCTGCTGGACCTGCGCACCGTCGCCCCCGCGGCCGACGATGTGGTGCTCGAGGCCATCCGCGCGGCCGTGGCGCACGGCTCCCGCTGAGTGTAGTGTCGCCGCGGAGGTGTTTGTCGGCTGGTGCCGGCCGCGGCCTTCAAAGCCGTTGGATGCGTGGTGAACGCGTTGGCGGGTTCGATTCCCGTCCGCCTCCGCCAGCGACCCCTTGGTCGCAGGGGCGCCGAGTGGTGGGTTCAGGCATGCATGTGATCGCGACGGCGGGTCATGTCGACCACGGCAAGTCCGCTTTGCTCAATGCGCTGACGGGCATGGAGCCCGACCGCTGGGAGGAGGAGCGGCGGCGCGGGCTGACGATCGATCTGGGTTACGTGTGGATGGATACCGATCGCGGCCCGATTGCCTTTGTCGACGTGCCCGGCCACGAACGCTTCGTCGGGAATATGCTTGCTGGTGTCGGTCCGGTGCGTGCGGTGCTGTTCGTGGTCGCCGCCGACGAGGGCCGGCGGGCACCGTCCGTCCCGGGGACACGCTGGAGCTGGCCCGCACCAGCAGGCGTTTCGTGGTACGTGAGACGCAGTCGTTGGACCAGCGCGTCGACGAGGCGGTCGGTGTCGCGCGGGTGGCGCTGAACCTGCGCGGTGCCGGCCGCGGGGAGATACGACGCGGAGACGCGCTCCTGACGCCGGGCACGTACCGGTGCAGCACGGTCGCGGATGTGCGCACCCAGCTGTGCGCGCCGGCCGAGCTGCCCGGTGAGCTGCTGGTCCACGTGGGTACCGCCACCGTGAGCTGCGGTGTCCGGCCGCTCGGCGCCGACACCGCCCGGCTCACGCTGCGGGCGGCGTTGCCGTTGCGGGTCGGTGACCGGGTCGTGCTGCGCCACGATCGTGGCATCGCCGGTGGGGCGGTGTTGGTGGACGTCGACCCGCCGGAGCTCGACCGGCGCGGCGCGGCGCGGCGCAGGGCGAGCGAGCTGGAGTCGTACCCCGACGTGCCGGACGGCAGGAGCGAACTGCGCAGGCGCGGCGTCGTCAGGGCCGGCACGCTCCGGGCGATCGGTGTCGAACCGCCCGCTGCAGCACTGGCCGCGGACTGGCTCGTCGATCCCGAGCTCGCCCGCGCACTGCGCGCGCGGCTGATGACGTTGGTCGCCAG
>WHUB01000166.1 GCA_009377395.1 Actinophytocola sp.
ACATTGGGCGTGTCGCCCGAATCAAGCAGCAACCCTTACTGAGATCACCTCAGTGACGATCAACACCCGGGAGGCGCCATCCCTCAGCACGTGGCGACGGTCGTGTTCGGCGAGGTGCTGGAGAGCGCGCAGGTGTTTGCGCATTATGAACAGGTCGCCGAGCGCGAGCGGAATCCCGAGGGATGGCCGCTGCCGGGGACTTCGCGCGGACCCAGACGAGGAGCCAACTGGCATTGCTGCAGGTCACCCTCCCCCAGGTGCTACGGTAACGCCAAATCCTCATCCCCCGGCAGCACGCGTCGCGCCGCCGACTACTCAACGAGGACGAACTACTCGATCGCGTCACACCCCGCTCTTTCGAGAGCGTCGACTTCGACCCGATGCCGCTGGCCGAGCAGATCCAGACGCTTCAGGCACGGCGGTGGTGATCGTCGGGACTCACTGGGCACCACCACCCGACACCAGACAGCGGGCGCCTACAGGCTTGATCCTAATCTCAGCACCTTCCGCCGTTAGGGTGTTCGGGTTGTGTAGCGTTAGCTCCACCAGTGTTGAACTGGGGAAACGGAAGATCAGCAGATGCGCTCGCGCATTGGGCGGAGCGTGATCGTTTCACCCGGCCTCGGTTGTCTGCTCGACACTCGAAGCCCGGATCCCGCGGACCGTACGGGGTGTTGGACCAGCTCGCCGGTCGCGCGTCGATTGTCATCGAACGGCGGCTGGGGTTCCTTGGAGCGCAGCGTGGCCATCACCGGTGCGGGCTGGGCGGCACTTGACGCCGTGGCGGCAGTGGCGTGATCTCCATGGCGATTGACTCGACGCCCCAACCGTGTCTGTGCTTGGCGCGGAGGACGACTATAGAGCCGGGGCCGCTGGCAGTGGGTTCGGTGAAGAGGTATACGGCGCGGGCGATGGTGGCGTCGAACACGCCATGGGGTTGCTGAGCGAGTCCGCAGTGCCGGCGACGCTGAAAAAGTACCGGCAGATCCACGCGCTACCCGGCGGCAGATCCACGCGTAAGATAGCGGCAGATCCACGCGCTACCCGGCGGCAGATCCACGCGCTGAGTGGTGGTGGATCCACTCGGAGTTCTCCGTGATGGCGGGAGCGTGAAATGCAGACCCTACTCGGTCGGGCGGTGCCCAGACGTGCCGAAGCCCTGGTCGGTGCTGCTGTCGAAGACACCCGCGTGGTGCTGGTCAATGGTGCCCGGCAGAGTGGCAAGAGCACCCTGGTGCGTATCGTTGCCAAGGGCCGTGATGCGCAGTGGCGGGATCTCGACACCGCGCTGACCCGTCAAGCCGCGCTGGAAGACCCGGACGGATTCGTCGACGAGTCCGCTTTGATGGTGATCGATGAGATCCAGCGGGTGCCCGGCCTGCTGTTGTCGATCAAGGCGCAAGTCGACGCGCATCCGCGTCCTGGCCGCTACTTGCTCACCGGATC
>WHUB01000167.1:0-1169 GCA_009377395.1 Actinophytocola sp.
GACGTCGTAGGTATGCGCCAACCGACCGATCCGCGGTCTCCTCCGATCCACCCGTGGTGGTCATTGTCCGGCCTCCTCGGCACCGCGCCCGCACGGGCCGGTCGCCGGTCGGTTTGATCCAGTACGTGGCCGTGAGTATTCCCCCTATAGGGCGATCAGTAAACATCGTTCCGGCGGTCCACTACGTAGCCAAAGTAGGCAGGCATCTACGTAGTTACTTCGACCTAAAAAGTCGACGTGTTGATCCGCGATCGGTACGCGCCGGAGCGAGAAGATGCCCTCGACCCCTTGGGTGAGAAGGGATCGAGGGCATCGTGTTTGGCACTGTAGGTGATCAGCCGGCGTTGTCGGAGTCGGTGTTGCCGGAGGAATGTCTCCGGTGCCGTGGCCAGTGGCGTGCTGGCGTGGCTTGTCCTGTGAGAACGACGCAAGTTCCGGTTAGATCAGCCCGGCTCGTGTGGCTCGTGCCAGTCGTCTGGCCTCGCGCAGCGGGGTGGGGATGCGGTATCGCGCGCAATCGGATACCACGTGCGCCGCGATGTCCGGAGTGGTGCGCCACCCGGCGTGGACCGCGACCGGCCGGCGCCTCTTGCGGGTCCGCAGCCAGTACCCGACGATGTCGCCCGCTAGCAGCAACGGGCTCGCAGCGCCGGGTTCGTCCGGTGGCCACTCGCCGTCGGCGAGCAGCAGCCGGTGGGTGACGCCGACGGTGGGCATGTCCAGCATCGCGCCGAGGTGCACGGCGAGGCCGCCGCGACGCGGGTGGTCGCGCCCGGTCGCGTCGACCAGCAGCACGTCGGGCCGCTGCGGCAGCAGCCGGACCACGGCGTCGAGCACCGCACCGACGCGCAGCGCCAGCAGCCCTGGCTGATATGCCCAGCGTGTGGTGCTGGCCGTCGTCGCGTGGCAGACTCGGCGTCCGCGCAGATACCCGGAGGCACCGGCCCACACCGGGTCGCCCGCTGCGCCGGGACCGGCGTGTCCCTTCGGGAAGGCGGCGAAGCAGCCGCCGACCAGCGGATCGCGCGTCGGCCGCCACGGCTGCGTATCCTCCAGCTCGCCGAAACCACCACGATCTACTCCCTGACCTGGAGTTTCGCCTCCCCCGACGGGCGGGCCACCTTCCATCTCGAAACCGACGCCGAGGGCGACACCGTGCTCGTGTGGCG
>WHUB01000167.1:1179-1434 GCA_009377395.1 Actinophytocola sp.
GGTGTCGACGCAGACCACGACCGCCCGATGTCCCGCATCGAGCAGACGCCGCATCAGGCTCGCGGTGTCGCGGCCCCAGAGCGGGAACAACCCCTCGACGCCGAGCCGGGCGAGCTGCGTCTCGCGGTAGGCGCGCACGTCAGTCAGGTGTAGGTCACCGAACGCCACACGCGACACGCCGTCGGCGAGCAACCTCTCCATCGCGGTGGCCACGGTCGCCTCGTACGCGGCGTTGCTGGCCTGCTCGGGCAGCCG
>WHUB01000168.1:0-1164 GCA_009377395.1 Actinophytocola sp.
ATGTGGACGTACCCGTGGACCGTCGACGAGCCGGCCGAGATGCGCAGGTTCATCAGCTACGGCGTCGACGGCATCCTCACCGACAAGCCCGACGTGCTCAACGAGCTGCTGCGTAAGCGGCACGCCGGGCAACGGTCCCGCACCGAGTCGCGCCAGGGCGGCACGCAGCAGCCGGAGGCCGGCGAGCCGGCGAGGGAACGCGGCGAGACCACACCGGCGGCGGACGGCGGCGATCGGCGGCGCGCCGCCGGCGACGACCGCGGAAGGAAGCGCAGCGGATCGTCCCAGCGCGACGACGCGAGACGGCACCAGCGCGACCGCGACGCCGAGGACGACGGCAACGACCACCACGGAACACCAGAACCAGGCAACGGCGGAACACCGGAACCGGGCAACGAGGAACCACCACGCGACCCCGGCGCCGGCGACCACCACGACGACCGCGACGTGCCAGAGCCCGGCCGTGCCGCGCCGCCCGAACGCGACCACCAGCGCGCGCTGCCCAGCCCGGGCCACCACCGGCACCGCGCCCTTCCGACCCCGGGACGCCATCGGCCAGACAGCGACCGCGGCCCCGTCCGTCACGGAAGGACGCTGGACGCACCGCGCGCACTGCACCGGTAGCGCCGCGACCGTGGGCCGGGCGACGCACGACCGGCTCCGTGCCAGAGTGAGATCGATGCTCGCCGACGTGATGCGCTATCTTCGCTGTCCGCACTGCGCGCGCGCACTCGTCCTCGCCGATCGATGCGTGCGCTGCGCGGCGGGGCACACGTTCGACGTCGCCAGGCAGGG
The DNA here is from genome assembly GCA_009377395.1 of Actinophytocola sp. Lineage (GTDB taxonomy): Bacteria > Actinomycetota > Actinomycetes > Mycobacteriales > Pseudonocardiaceae > Haloechinothrix_A. The sequence continues at coordinate 796 of WHUB01000168.1, forward strand.
CTACGTCAGCCTGCTGGCAGGCGATGCCCCGGGCGACGCCGGCGACACCCCGGCGATGGTGCGAGCGCGCGAAGAGTTCCTCGCCGCGGGCCACTACGCGCCGCTGGCCGAGTGGCTCGCCGGCGCCGCGCAGCGGGCGCTCGGCGAGGCGCCGTCCGGCTGCGTCGTCGACGTCGGAGCGGGCACCGGCTACTACCTCGCCAGGCTGCTCGATCGGCTCCCCGGGGGCATCGGCCTGGCCCTGGACATCTCCAAGCACGCCTCGAAGAGGGCGGCACGGACACATCCGCGCATCGGCGCGGTGCGGTGTGACGCGTGGCGGGCGCTTCCGGTCGCCGGCGATACGGCGTCCCTGCTGCTCGACGTCTT
>WHUB01000168.1:1174-1432 GCA_009377395.1 Actinophytocola sp.
GACGAGCGCAAGGCGGAGCGGCTGGCCAGAGCGTTCGGCCGATACTTCGCACCGGTCGACTCGGAAACGTGCGAACAGACCGTCTCGCTGAGCCACGCCGACGTCGCGGCCGTCGCGACCATGGGACCAAGCGCTTGGCACAACGACGGGCAGCTCCTGCACGCCCGCATCGCCGGCCTCCCCTCGCCGGTGCCGGTGACGCTGTCGGTCACGGTCACCGTGTTCCGCCCAGTTCAGGTACCGTCCACCCGCGTGTAA
>WHUB01000169.1 GCA_009377395.1 Actinophytocola sp.
ATTCTCCTTCAGGACTGACACAACAGCCCTGCCAGGAATCCTGACGCGCGACACCAGCACGCAATGAACACAATCGCGGAGCAGGCCGCGTGCGAACGCGTGGCCTTGCTGTGTTTTGAGGCCGACACCACCCGTTGCCACCGGGCATTGATCATCGACGAAGTCCGCCGCCGCATCCGGATCCCGCAGTCGGTTTAGCCTAACGCGGCGGCCAGTAGACACCCAGCACGCCGAACACGTGCGGATGTTTCGCCTGGTTCCCCACGTAGAACGCGACGTCTCGCTTACCACTACACATCTGGACGAGGAACTTGTCCTCAAGTTGCGCTCGCGCCCGTGTGTCGTCGAGGTGGCCCAAGCGTCGTTGCAGAGCCACGAATTCCCAATCCAGCAAGCCTTGTTTGTGACCGGTGCAGTCAGTGCTCTCGCAAAGGTAGTGGTAGCGCCCACTGTAGCGAGGAGCTTCCAATGGGGAACGGTCCTCGCCGCCGAACAGATCGAGCTGACTAACGTAGCGATCGATCTTGGCCTGCTGGTCAGCCGTCCAGCCTGGGTGCGGCGCGATCTGGAAAGCGGTGACCTGCCGGGGCCGAATGAGGGCCAGCGATTGCGCGCTAGCGTTCGATACAGCCTGCCGACGCAGGTCGCACATGGTCGTGTCCGTTTCGATGTACGGATCGACCCATGGCCTGCGGCGGTGCCAGTTCGGCAGCCGGTTCCACACATGGAGCGTCGGCATACGGGGGCGCCAACTCTCTCGCCGAGGATCCTGGCGAGCGGGCGCAGCCTCTACGGAGACGATGTCGTACTTGTGGAAACTGGCGTCGTCGGCCAGCTCCCGAAAGTTGATCGGGTACAGCCGAACCCAACCAGGATGATCGAGGTCGGTCCTGATGCCGGCGATGCATACCGTCTCTCCGTACCTGTCCGACGGGTTGGGCGCTGCCTTGACCATGATCAGGACATTGAGTCGCACAGCTTGGTCCCCTGCGGGCTTCGGTTCTGGCTCAGAGGGCGGTTGGCCAAACATCGGCAGCTGCGTCATATCGCCTCCCCACGACATACCTATACATAAGGTATCTAGATCGTGACCACCAGTCACGACCTCAGTAGCCTTGTCTGGTGGCGGCAGCTGGGCCGCTTGACGAACTGGTGGTCGAGGAACCCGTCAAGCACACCGAGGAGTTCGGTCATACCGTCCGTCGCGGACGTCCGGATCAGGCCGCCACGCGTCACCAGATACGGCAACACGGCTACCGTCACATGGAAGAGGGGCGTCGAGCTCGTTGCGAAACGGTGGTTGCTAGTCCGCTATGACATCTCCGCGAACGGCGCGAACTTCGGACCCAGGCGCTGTACTACCGGATATCCCATGCCGCCGTGCTTATTGGAAACAGTCAGCTGCGGAACCAGATT
>WHUB01000016.1:0-63325 GCA_009377395.1 Actinophytocola sp.
AGCCGCTGCTGGACCGCGGCCTGCTGGTCGAGGCAGGGGCCGAGCCCGAGCATCGAGCCGGGCGTCCCTCCGTCCCGCTGGACATCGTCACCGAGTCCCATCGCTTCGTCGGCGTCAAGATCACCGGCCACGACGTCCACGCCGCCGTGACGACGCTGCGCGCCGGTGTGCTCGACGCGGGCACGGCCCCGCTGCGCGGCCAGGATCCCGATGCGGTCACCGCCACCGTCCGGGACCTGGTGGCCGACCTGACACGGAACGTCCCTGACGTGCGGGGACTCGGCGTCAGCCTCGGGGGCCAGGTCGTCGGCCAGGCCACCGTCAGCCGCGCGCCATTCCTGGGTTGGGACGAGGACGTGCCGCTCCGGACGCTGCTCGAGGAGGCCGCCGGCCTGCCGACCACTGTGGACAACGACCTGCTGGCGCTGACCAAGGCCGAGCACTGGTTCGGCGCCGCCCGCGACAAGGACCGCTTCGCCGTCATCACGACCGGCATCGGTGTCGGTTACGGGCTGGTGACGCACGACACCATCGTCGACAGTCCCGACAGCGGCTTCGGACTCGTCGGGCACTACCCCCTCGACCCGCTCGGGCCCCGATGCGACGAGGGCCATCGCGGCTGTGCCGACGCGATGCTCTCCACCGGACCCATCAGCGCCACGGTGTCGGCTGGCCTGCGACGTCTCGTGTCCTACGAGGAGTGCCTCGATCTTGCCCTGGCAGGCGACCCCGTGGCCGCGCCGGTGATCGCCGACTCGGGGCGTGCGCTGGGAAAACTGATCGCCAACGTGGCCACCCTGACCATGACGACCACCTTCGTGCTCACCGGCGAGGGAATCCGGCTCGCCGAGGTCGCCGGAGACGCCGTCCAAAACGGCATCCGGCAGCACCGCCACCCCGAGGCACTGCCCCTCTCCCTCACCGTCCAGCCGCACGACCCGACCCACTGGGCCAGGGGCGCGGCCGTCACCGCCATCCAGAACTACGTAAGCTCGTAGCCCGCGCGAACGCTCATCCGCGCCGTTGCTACGGTGTTCCGGCTGCAGTAGGTGGGTAGGCAGGGGGCGTATTACCTCAACGGCTACACCCAATACTCCGCGAAGCATTTCGGCGTCGAGAACGCCCAGCCGGACCCGGGCTGGTCGTCGTGGAAGGCCACGCTGAACACCTACAACTACCGGAACCTCACCATCCGCCACCACCCCGGCACGTTCGCGGAGTACGTAGGCGACTACAGCACCAACGTGCTCAACGAGATCGGCGTCAAGGTGGTCCGCAGGCAGGAGTCCGAGCCGAAGCCGTTCTTCCTGTGGCTCTCGCACATCGCCCCGCACGTGGGCCTTCCCCACGAGCCGGACGACCCGAAACGGCTGCCGACCCCGAACGTCGACCACCGTGACCGCGACACCTTCAGTGACCTCGGCAACGTCCGCTCCCCCGCGTTCAACCAGTCCGACATGTCCGGCACCCCCGCCGCCGTCCGGAAATTGCCCAAGTTCGGCAAGAAGATGTCGCGGCAGATCAGGGAGTTCCGGCAGCAGCGGGTGGAGTCGCTGCAGGCCGTCGACCGGGGCATCCGCCGCCTCGTCGGCACGCTGCGGGAGACGGGACAGCTCCGCGAAACGGTGATCATCTTCACCTCGGACAACGGCTACTCGCTGGGCGAGCACCGGCTGCCGAAGGGCAAGATCCTGCCCTACCAGGAGATCGAGAACACGCCGCTCTACATGCGCGGCCCCGGCATCCCCTCCGACCGGGTCGTCAACGATCCGGTGTCGATGAGCACCGACCTCGCCCCCACCATTCTCGACCTGACCGACACGCCGGCGCCGTACCAGCCGGACGGCATCTCCCTCAACGACCTGGTCCACCATCCCGGCCCGAGCAACCGGCACGTGGTCGTGGAGGCGTGGCGGCCCGGCGGCGCCCCGCTCTACACCGGACTGCGGACCGAGCGATACCTGTACGTGAAGTACGCCACCGGCGAGGTCGAGCTGTACGACCTGCACCGCGACCCGCACCAGCTCGACTCGCTCGCCCGCGATCCGAAGTACCGCGATATCCGGAAAGAACTCGCCAAGAAGCTCGCGATCATGCACGACTGCCGTGGTCGCGGCTGTCACGAGTTGCCGGATCCAGGTCGAGCAGCAGCTCGCTGATGAGCTGGCGCCAGGCCTTGCCGACCACCTCGATGTCGTAGCCGGTGGCGGTGTGCAGCGCCGCGTCACTGTAGGACCGGCGCTTGGCCGGGTTCTCGATCAGGTCGATGATGGCCGCGGCGAGCGCGTCGACGTCCTGCGGCGGCACCAGCGTGCCGTCGACCCCAGGGGTGATGATGTCGGACGGCCCACGGGGGCAGTCGAAGCTGACCACCGGCAGGCCCACCGCCAGCGCTTCGATCAGCACCATGCCGAAGCCCTCGTAGCGCGAGCTCAGCACGAAGATCGCCGCTTGCGCCATCTCGTCGGCGGGGTGGTCGGTGCGCCCCATCAGCAGCACGTGGTTGTGCAGGCCCGCCTCGCGTATCCGCTGCCGCAGCAGTGCCCGGCCCGGGCCGTGGCCGAACAACCGCAGCTGCCAGTCGGGGTGTACGGCGACCACCTGCCGGAAGGCGTCGAGCAGCAGGTCGAAGCCCTTTTGCGAGGTGTAGCGGCCCATGGCGATCACGCGTTTGCCTGCCAGGTCCGCGCGCACCGGCGGCTGTTCGGGCACGGCGTTGGGGATGCGGACGACCTGGGTGGCCGAACCGGCCAGCGCCTCGCGGTAGTCGGCCTCGTCGCCCGAGGTCAGCACGGTGACCGCGGCCAGCTTGCGGAAATGCGCGTGGAGCTGGCGTCGCAGCGCGGGGCCGTGGCGGGAGAACGTCATGTGCTCCTGGCCCACGGTCCTGACTCCGGCCCGCGCGAAGCGCGCCGCGATCACGCTGAACGAGAGCCTGCTGGTGACGAGCATGCCGGGTTCGAGCGAGTGCAGCCGTCGCAGCAGCTTGAGGTCGAGCCACAGGCTGTAGGCGTACGCCTCGGGGTCCTGCGGCGGGACCAGCCAACTCGCCCGCCGGAGCAGGCGCGCCCGCAGCCACGGCACGACCCCGCGCTGCGGTGACTCGCACAGCGCAGGCCGATCGACCAGGCAGGTCAGCCGCACGCCGGGGTCGATCCGGAAGAACGGCCGATCGCGGTACCGCAGCAGGCTGATGATCTCCACGTCGTGGTCGAGCGCCAGGTGGTTGGCGAGGTTGATGACGGTCCGGGCGATGCCGCCGCCGTAGGACACATCCGTGACGACGAAGGAGACCCGTGGCCGGGCCCCGGCCGTCGCCAGCGGGCGGCGCCATCGCCCCGCCCGTTCCAGGCCCGCCAGCGCGGTGCCGACCGCCGCCCGGGCCAGCGGGCCGCGCGACCCCCGCTGCGGCCGCGGGACCGCCTCCGGCACGACGGGGACGTCCACCCGGTCCACGCGGATCGAGAGGCCGTTGCGGCCGAAGGCGTAGCACGGTTGGAGCGTGACGACCTCGCCACCGCGCTCCGCGGTGTAGCTGGGGAAGGAGTAGGCCGCCTTCTTGTCGGGGATCTCGTCGAGCCGGCTCGCCAGCCGCCATCGCGCCTGTCCCAGCTCGACATAGAGGTCCCACATGTCCGGCCCCGGCACCGGCAACGCCGCCAGGTCGACGCGGGCACGCATCCGGTTCCCCTGCCGCCGCACCGGAAACCGCACCACCGCGACGTCCCCGTCGCGCGGCCGGGCCACCAGCTCCGCCCAGCCGCCCGCGCCTGTGTGTTCGGGCACCGGATGCGCGTCGACGGTCAGGATGGCGCCGTCCAGCTCCACCCGGTCGACCTCGGCGTGGGGCTGGGCGCGGCTGACCCGCAGCCGCACCGCGCCCCGCCGGGTGACGACCGGCGTGATCTTGTACGGCCCACCGGCGACGTCCACCAGCATCGGCCAGAGCCGGTGTCCGTGCAGCGGAGCCAGCAGACGCGTCGTGCCACCGCCCTGCCGGATGAACACGTCCCACCAACCGGGACACAACGGCGGCTCGCGCAGGTCGAGGCGAGCCTCGATGACCAGTTCCGCGCCGATGTGGTAGGAGGTCAGCGGGCAGACGCGGTCGGGCTGCTGCTCCGAGGCGAGCACCAGCACGAAATCCCTGGCACCGGAAGGGATGTACGCGCGCGTCAGGCACCGCACCGTCACAACCCCGCCGGTCGCCTGGTGCAACGCCGTCACTCGCCAGATCGGAGCTGCCACGCCACATAGTGACATACAGAACTAAACTGTCAAAGCACGTATGCACCAAACGTTGCGACAACGAGCGGTCATCTTTATCCGATCAGCCGGTGACGATCGCGGCGGTCACGGCGAAGTAGATCAGGATCGAGAGCAGGTCCTGGACCACGGTCGCGAGCGGCCCGCGCCGAACGCCGGGTCCTTGCCGAACCGGCTGATGATCCACGGCAGGACCATGGCCACCAGGCTGGCCACCGAGCACGCGGCGAACAGCGCGATCGCCACGGCGGCCGCCACCTGGCCGTCGTGCCAGATCAGTCGCACCACCGGGAAGGCGAGCACGGCAAGCAGGACCCCGAGCGCGAGCCCGGTGACCAGTTCCCGCACTATCACCCTGGCCAGCCCGACGCCCACGGCCGAGCAGCAGCCACGGCAGCCGGTGCCACAGTCGCCTGCGTACCGGCTCGGTGCTCGCCAGCCGGGCACGTCGGGTGGACGCCAGGAACCCGCCGAGCCGCGCCAGGTCCTCGTCGTGCTCGGTCAACAGGACGGACAGCAGCCGCTGCGGCGGGATCAGCCCCTGGAAGCCACCGTCGGCGGGTCGGCGTCCATCACCTCGGACACGACGGCATCGGGGGTCGCCGCCAGCAGCCGTTCCATGGTCACGAGCCCCGCCAGCCGACTTCCCGAGCGCACCGGCACCCGGGTAGTGGCGTGAGCGGCGGCCGAGCCGAGCAGGCCGGTTTCCGGCGCCGGGTCCACACTGTCCGTCACAGCCGAACCTCCCGGTCGGTTTTCGACCGGACTCTACCGACGCCGGCCGGAGCGGCCTGCCGGTGATCAGTGGATGTGTGAGCCGCCGTTGACGTCGTAGGTGGCGCCGGTGATGTAGCCGGACTCCTCGCGGCACAGGTACGTGATCAGGTCGGCGACGTCGGCGACGGTGCCGTTGCGGCCGACCGGGATCCCGGCGAGCAGCTCCTCCTTCCGCTCGCCGTCGAGTGCGCCGCCGGTGATGTCGGTGTCGATGAGCCCGGGGGCGACCGAGTTGACGGTCACCCCGTGCGGGCCGAGCTCACGGGCCAGCGCGCGGGCGAAGCCGAGCTGGGCGGCCTTCGCAGCGGAGTAGGCGACGCCGCCGAAGACGCCACCACCGCGTTCGGCCGAGACCGAGGACAGGAACACGATGCGGCCGAACCCGCGCTCGGCCATGGTCGGCGCGACCTGCCGCGTGATGTTGTACGCCCCGCGCACGTTGACCGCGAAGATGCGGTCCCACTCCTCGCCGGTGACGTCGAGGAATCGGGTCGGCGACGTGACCCCGGCGTTGTTGACCAGGGCGCCGACCGGCGGCGCCGACCCGCCGAGCACGTCGAGAGCGGCCCCGACGGCGGTCTCGTCGGTGACGTCGCAGCCGATCCCGAAGGACCGCACGCCGCGCCGACCGGCGATCTCGTCGGCGGCGTCCTTGGCGCTCGCTTCGTTCACGTCGAGCACGGCGATGTGCCAGCCCGCCGCGGCGAGGGCGTGGGCGGTGGCGCGGCCGATGCCGCGGGCGGAACCGGCACCGGTCACGATGGCGGTCTTGTCGGACAGGGACATCCTTCTCCTTCAGCTCAGTTCGGTCCGGACCTTCGCCACGATGGCGTCGGTCGAGAGGCCGTAGCGGTCGTGCAGGGTCGGCAGCGCGCCGGCGACGAGGAACTCGTCGGGCAGCGCGATCGGCACCACTCGGGTGCCCACACCCGCATAGGCGAGCGTGGCGGTGACGGACTCGCCGAGCCCGCCGATCACGGTGTGGTTCTCCAGCGTGACGACGAGCCGGTCGGTGCCGGCCGCCCGGAGGATGGCGTCGCGGTCCAGCGGCTTGATCGTGGGCACGTGCAGCACCGCGACGTCGACGTGGTCTGCCGCCAGCCGCTCGGCCGCCTGCAAGGCGCGCATCGTCATCAGCCCGGTCGAGATGAACACGACGTCCCGGCCGGTACGCAGCTCGGCGGCCCTGCCGAGCTCGAAGCGGTAGTCGTACTCGTCGAGCACGGCGGGCACCGCGCCCCGCAGCAGCCGCAGGTACGTCGGGCCGGGGGCGTCCGCCAGCGCGGGCACGGCCTGCTCGATGTCCACCGCGTCGCAGGGGTCGACGATGGTCAGGTTCGGGCAACCGCGCAGGATCGCGAGGTCCTCGGTGGCCTGATGGCTCGGCCCGTAGCCGGTGGTGAGCCCCGGCAGCGCGCCGACGATGTTGACGTTGAGGCCCGGTTCGGCGATGTCCAGGCACAGGAAGTCGTAGGCACGCCGGGTCGCGAACACCGAGTACGTGGACGCGAACGGCGTCATGCCGACCTCGGCCAGACCGGCGGCCGCCGCGAGCATGGCCTGCTCGGCCATGCCGACCTGGAAGAACCGGTCCGGGTGGGCCTCGCGGAACACGTGCATGTCGGTGTACTTGGCGAGGTCGGCGGAGAGTCCGACGATCTCCGGGCGTTCCGCGGCCAACCGGGACAGCGCGTGCCCGAACGGAGCGCTGCTGGTGCGCTGGCCGGGGTCGGCGAAGGAGGCGATCATCGCCGAGGTGGTGAGCTTCTTGGGGGTGGCGGCGGTGGTCACCGGGAGAGTCCTTCCTCGAGCTGGTCGCGGGCGATCTGCCACTCGTGCTCGTCGACGCGCATGAAGTGAGCCTTCTCGCGGGTCTCCAGCAGTGGCACGCCGCGGCCGATGCGGGTGTCGCAGACGAGCACCGACGGCGAGTCGCGGTGCTCGTGCAGCTCGTCGAAGGCGTCGACGAGCGCGGGGATGTCGTTGCCATCGACGCGCAGCGCATGCCAGCCGAACGCACGCCACTTGTCGGCGATCGGCTCGGTGCGCAGCACCCCGGCGGTGGGGCCGTCGGCCTGCAGCGCGTTGACGTCGACGACGGCCGTCACGTTGCCCAGGCCGTGGTGGGCGCAGACCATCGCGGCCTCCCAGGTGGACCCTTCGTCCAGCTCGCCGTCGGAGAGCAGGTTGACCACCCGGGCGCTGTTGCCCTGGTGACGCAGGCCGAGCGCCATGCCCGCCGCGACGCCGAGGCCGTGGCCGAGCGAGCCGCCGGAGATCTCCATGCCGGGCGTGTAGGAGGCCATCCCCGACATCGGCAGCCGGGAGCCGTCGGAGCCGTAGCTCGGCAGCTCCTCGGCCGGGATGACACCCGCCTCGGCCAGCGCGGCGTACAGCGCGATGGCGTAGTGGCCGATGGAGAGCAGGAAGCGGTCGCGGCCGGGCCAGTCCGGGTCACCGGGCCGGTACCGGAGCTGGTCGGTGTAGACCACGGCGAGGAGGTCGGCCACGCCGAGCGCTTGGCCGATGTAGCCCTGCCCCTGTGCCTCCGCCATGTCGATCGCGTTGTGCCTGATCCGGTGGGCGGCCTGGCGAATCCGGTCGATCCGTTCGGTCATGACGTCTGTCCTTTCAGGACCGGTTCGGGCGTGCGGGGCGCCCGCTGGCTGCGTTCGAGTTCCGCGACCTGCTCGCGAGCCGCGCGTCCCCACGTCTCCCGGGTCAGCACGGCGGCGGCCAGGCCGAGCAGGCCGTAGCCGCTGAACAGCAGTGCCGGGCCGAGCCAGCCGACCGCGGCGTACAGCGCGGTCGCCACCATCGGCGTGAAGCCGGACACCACGGCCGAGAGCTGGTAGGCGAGCGACGCGCCGGAGCTGCGGGTCCTGGTCGCGAACAGCTCCGGGAACCACGCGCCCTGCACCCCGGCCAGCGAGTTCTGACAGACGGCGTAGCTGACGACGAAGGCCACGATGATCGCCACCGCGCTGCCGCTGTTGATCGCCAGGAACAGCGGGATGCCCCAGGCCAGCGTGATCGCGGTGCCCGCCAGGTACACCGGACGCCTGCCGATCCGGTCGGTCAGCGCGCCCCAGTAGGTGGTGGCGAGGATGCCGATGCCCGCGGCGATCATCATCGCGGTCAGGCTCTCCGAGCTGCTGGCCAGCTTCTCACTCGCCAGATAGGACAACACGAACGTCACGGACACCGCGTATCCCGCGGTCTCGGCGATGCGCAGGCAGAAGGCGCGCAGCACGGTGCGCCAGTCGTCGCGCAGCACCTCCAGCAGCGGGTTCTTCGCGACGGCCTGCTCCTGCTTGAGCTCCTCGAACTCCGGGGACTCCTCCACCTTGAGCCGGATGACGATGCCGACCACGATCAGCACGGCGCTGAGCAGGAACGGCACTCGCCACACCCAGGTGCCGCCGAGCGGAACGCTGGCCAGGAACGCCAGGTTGGCCAGCAGCAGGCCGACCGGGAATCCGGCCTGGGTGATCCCGGTGTAGAGGCCCTTCTTCCGCCACGGCGCGTGCTCGAAGGTCATCAGGATGGCGCCGCCCCACTCGGCGCCGAACGCCAGGCCCTGCACGATGCGGGTGGCGACGAGCAGGATGCCTGCCAGCGCGCCCACCTGCTGATACGTCGGCAGCGCGCCGATGAGCACGGTCGCGATCCCCATCAGCAGCAGCGAGCCGACCAGCACCGGCTTCCGACCGATCTTGTCACCGAGGTAGCCGCCGATGACCCCGCCGAGCGGTCGCACCGCGAAGCCCACGCCCAGGGTCGCGAACGACATGAGCGTCGCCGACAGTGGGCTGTGTCCGGGGAAGAAGGCGTGGTTGAAGTAGAGGGCCGCGGCGGTGCCGAAGCCGATGAAGTCGTAGGTCTCGATCGTGGCGCCGATGGACGAGCCGACGGCGACCTTCTTCTTGGCCAGGGTGCCATCGATCGGATGCCACTCAGCGACTGTTTCCAAATCTGGGCCTGGTCGTTGGGTCATGCTCTTCTCCGCTCTGAGAGTGGTCGAGGAGATGGTGGCCGGCAACCCCTCGCCGTTGACTGTTAACAGTCGACTGTTGGGAGAACAGCGTGTGTGATCAACCCCTCGTTGTCAAGGCTCAGGTGTGGTCAGAGCACGAAACCGCAGCTCGGGGCGCGGTCAGCGGGTGCGGGCGAGGTGCTCCGCGGCCGCGTCCATGTGCTCCCGCACGACGGCGACCGCCTCGGACACGTCACCGTCGTCGATCGCGTCGATGATCGGCGCGTGGCGCGCGGGCGACATCATCGCCGGGGCCTCGCCCGACGCGGCGTTCATGATCGCCACCCGGATCCGGCCCTCGAGGTTGCGCCAGGCCTCGACGAGCATCGAATTGCCGGACAGCCGGCACAACAGCAGGTGAAAGCCCAGGTCCGCCTCGACCCGGGTGGCCATGTCCGCGTCCCCGCCGGGCGTCCGGGACAGCGCCTCACGCAGCGATGTCACGGCCGACTCCCGCTTGGCGGACGAGATGATCTCGGCGACCGCCAGCCCTTCCAGCGCGCCGCGCACCCGGAAGAGCTCGCGCACCTCGTCGGGGCTGAGGCTGTTGACGCGCAGCATCCCACGCGTCCCCGGCGAGACCAGGCCCTCCTGCTGGAGGTGTCGCAGCGCCTCACGGACCGTCCCCCGGCTCACGCCGAGATGACCCGCCAGCTCGACCTCGCCGAGGTGATCACCGGGGCGGTACTGTCCGGAGATGATCGCCGACCGCAGCGACACGAGCGCTCGCTCGCGGAGCGTGCTGCGGTCGAGACTGGTCAACGGCTCGACGGCCATGGCGAATCTCCCCTCTGTACCCGGCCCAGCATAGTCGGCCAGTGTCAACAGCCATCAGTCAGCAGTCATCGCACTCGTATCGGTGACTGCGTTTCAGGCGCTGGGACGACGCAGGACTTTGGCCTCTAGTGTCCCGGTCCGGCGTCTTGGAGGGTCCGCACGGTGAGATGGCCCGTGTTCTCTTCGAGACATTCCCAGGAGGCGTCGTGCGGTTGAGCGGTCTCGATGTCGCGTTCTTGTGCCTGGAACAGCCCACCCGGCCGATGCATCTGGGTGCGTTGCTGACCTTCGAGGCGCCCCATGCGGTGGCCCCGGAACGGATCGCGCGGCTGCTCGCGCGGCGGGCCGCGGCGACACCCGCCTTGACGAAATCGGTGCGCGGAACCTGGTGGCCGCCCGGCGGCGCGGAATGGGTCCCGGCCGAGCGTTTCGCGACCGGCGACCACGTCTTCACCCACCGGCTGTCCGATCCGGGCTCGGCCGAGCAGCTCTCGCCGCTGGTCGCGTCGCTGATGGCCCCACCACTGCCCCGCGGGCTCCCGCCGTGGCAGCTGCACGTGATCAGCGGGTTCGGCCAGCGGCGGAACCGGTTCGCGGTGCTGGCCAAGCTGCATCACGCCCTCACCGACGGCGCCGGGGTGCCGCTGATCGCCGGGCCACTGCTGGACGGCATCACGCCACTCCCCCAACGCAAGCCCGCCACACCGCCGGCCGGCTCGCCGCTCGGCCGCATCTGGGACTGGTCCCGGCACACCCTGGACGACGTTCCGCAGCGGGTACGCGACCTGGCAGGCGAGGCCACCACCCAGCTCCGACGCAGCGGGCGCGCGGCAGGCATCGCCTCCGCCGCACTCGCCGCGGCACGCCCGCCCTGGCCGGTCTACCCCAGCGCCGCCGGAACCGGCGGTCCACGCCGCGACTGGGCGCAGTTGCGATTGGACGCCGACACGCTGCGTCAGGTCCGCGAGCGACACGGCGGCACGCTCAACGACGTGCTGCTGTCGGTCATCGCGGGCGGACTGCGCAGCTGGCTGTCCGTCATCGGCGACACCGCCGTCCTGACCGACGATCGCCCGTTGCGCGCCTTCCTGCCGGTGGATGTGCGCAGCCGCAACCGCACGCAGACCGCGCTGGGCAACCACCTCTCCGGCTACCTGTGCGACCTGCCCATCACGCACGCCGACCCGCTCGCCCGGCTGCGCGCGATCCGCGACGCCACCGAGCACAACAAGGCAACCGGGCCCGCCGCCGGTCCCGGCGCCTTCCCGCTCGCGGCGCAAGCGGTGCCCGCGCTGGCGCACCGGCTGCTCACTCCGCTGCTGGCCCCTGCCGCGTCGCTGCTGTTCGACGTCATGATCACCACGGCGCCGACCCCCGACGTCCCGCTCCAGCTCGGCGGCGCGACCCTGCGCGACGTCCAGCCCATCGCGCCACTCGCGCCGGGCCAGGCGTTGTCCATCGCGCTGACGACCTACCGGGACACGGTGCACATCAGCATCCTCAGCGACGCCGACCTCGCGCCCAATGTGGACAAACTCGCCGACGCCACCGCCGACGCCGCGGGCGCCCTCCACGACAGCAGCCGGGCCTGAGACTCAGTCCGCGTCGCCCGTCGTGGGCGTGGCCGTCCCGCCGGGCCGGGTGAAGCGCAACAGCTCAAGCTCCGCGAGCTGCGCCCAGTGCGGTCCGTTCTCGACGGTGACCCGGCGGACGCCTCGCCTGTCATAGCGGATGAAGGTCGCGTTCTCCAGCATTCCCGGATGGAACCCCCGCTGCAGCAGCCACCGGGCCAGCTCCGTCGCCGTGCGGAAGGTGGCCGTCTCGAGCTGCGACGGCTGGCCGTTCTCGATCACTACCTTCAGGAGGGTCGCCGGTCCGTCCCCGGCGGTGTGGCGACCCAGTCGCACGGCCTGGTCGATGTCGCTGGATTCGGCCCCGTCTTCGGCGGCCGCGCGGATGGCGGCCGAACGCTCACGCAGCGCGTGGTCGCACATGCTCTGCGCGACCACGTAGTCGTGGTATGCCGCCTCGCGGGCGAGCGTCGCCGCACGGTAACGCTGTTCCGCCTTGATGATGCGGAGTCGCGCCGGTGCGTCCATGCCCGGTCTCACGCCTGCAAGGTCGGCAGGCTCGGTGACCGCGTTACCTGAGAGTAGCTTCGCCGGAGGGAAAGTTACGAACCGGATGCCGGTTCGAGTCATGGGACTTTGGTCAAACCGCGCGCGCGGACACCGGGGCTCTTCTACTATTCCCCGGCATGAACGACTTTCGCGGCTGGGGGTTCGAGGACGACGACGAGGAGTCGTTCTCTTCGTACGCCCGAGCGCCAGAACCAGAACAGCATGCGGCCGACCTCGGCGACCACATCACCGGTCAGGATCCGGACGGCCTTGTCACGATCGCGGTGACCGACGACGCGGACGTCGTCACCGCCAAGCTCAGCACCGGCTGGCGCGATTCGATCGACGCACGCGCCCTGCATTCCGCCGTGCTCGCCGCGATGAACGCGGCCACGATCAACGCGGTGTCCGCCCGCGCCGAAAAGATCGATCCGGAAGGAACCGCCGAGCCCGCGACGCCGTCCGAGCCTCGCGATGACGGACCCATCACGACGGAGGACGCGATGCGACTGATCGACGCGGTGACCGCCGACCTCGATCGGTTCATGAGCCAGGTCTCCGCCATCGCGGACCAGGTGGTGACCGCCAAAAGCTCCGGCGGCCACGTCACCGTGACGGGCAAGCAGCGACACGTCACCGACGTCGCGATCGAGTCTCGCTGGGTGACCGGTGCTCCCGACGCCGAGATCGAAAACGAACTGGTCAGCGCACTGAGCGGCTTCACGAGCAGGTCGTCGCTCGGTGAGCTGAGCCAAGGCCCGCAGAGCACCAACCTCGACGAGCTGCGGCGGCTGGTGCGCGATCCGCAAACCCTGATCCGCAGGATCAGCGAGCGCAATTCCTGACGAAAGGCACCCCATGTCCGACCTGAGTGTAGAGATCCAAGCGCTGCGCGACGACGCCAAGGTCTGGGACCAGGCCGCAGGCGACATCGCCGCGCCCAGACAGGCCGTGTCCGGGCTGACGGTCGACGGCGGCCACGACGTGACCGGCATGGGCGCGCGCATGGGCGTGGACCAGACCTACGAGCAGGCGCGCAGCAAGATCGAGGAGCTGCTCGGCCAGGGCCAGGAGTACCTCGGCGTCCTCGCCGACCGGCTCGTCGCCGTGGCCAACGACTACCAGGCCCGTGAGCAGGGCTCCGCAAGCGGGTTCGCCCAGCTCGACGGCCAGTTGGAGGGGAACTGATGAGCAACGTCGTCGACGAGGCCCAGGCCAAGGTCACCGAACTCGACAGCAAGATCAAGGAGTTGTTCGACAAGGTCAACGAGACCCTGGACTGGGTGCCCGGCTTTCTCGAGCACCTGGTCCAGCCGATCATCGACGGCATGAACTGGCTCGCGGGCAAGATCAGGGAGTTCTTCGAGAAGATCAACGACTACCTGAACAACCCGGGCAACCCGTTCCGGCTGGAAGACCTCGCCGAGGCATGGCGGAACGAGGTGGGCAACAAGGTCGGCACCATCGCGGGCACGTTGTCCGAGGACAAGCTGTCGACCGACGACGAGTGGACCGGCAGCGGCGCCGAGGCGTACAAGGACGTCGCCGTCCAGCAGGGCGAGGTGCTCAACAAGATCAAGACTGTCGCGAACACCTTGGCGACCACGCTCAAGGACATGGCCAACGCGATCGAGAACTTCTGGATCGCGTTCGGCCTGATGATCTTGGATCTCACCGCGACGGTCGTGCTCGCCATCGTCGAGGCCTGCGGTGTCGTCACCTCACCGGCGGTCCCGCCGACGGTCGCGGCGGGGATCGCGGTGGCGATCGGCCTGCTCACCTTCGCGGGCAACACGCTCAAGGGCTTCTTCGACACGATGGACACCAAGCAGGACGCCATCGAGCAGCAGGTCACCGACCTCGGCCAGGAATGGGCGCGGGCCACACCGAGCGCCTCGGCGAAGATCAACGACACCGGCCAGTGGCAACCGGCGTGAACGCGGCCAATGGAGGCACCGTGGAGCCCGAGTACGTAGTCACCGTCAAGCGATGGCCGGCGTTCCTGCTCGGCGTGCTGCTCATTGTCCTGGTTGGACTGCTGGCGGCCGAGGCGTTTCTCTTGGCAGGGCTGAGCAGCGCCGATGGCGGCCTGCTGGCGGCGTTCGCCCTGATCGTCGTCGGGTCCGTGGCGGTGATCGCGCTGGCGGGCTGGAGCATGCTGCGGCTCATCACGGTCATCCGCCACCCGCCCCGGCTGACCGCGCAGGGGATGCGACTGTGGCTGATCCCGGCGTCGGCGTACGTCTTCGTGCCGTGGTCGCAGATCACCGCCGTGCGCGCCACCACCAAGGGGCTGTTCGTGCACGTCGACCGTCCGGACGTCCTCGTGGACGGCGACCAGCAACAGGCGCGCAAGATCAGCCGCTTCGCGCGGCGCTACCACGGCGCGCCGTTCGCCTACCCGATCAGCAACTCCCGAGCCGGGCTCGACGGCATCGACCACGCGCTGCGCGGCTACACCAACGGTCACCACGCCCTCCAGCGCAACTAGGCCGAATCGTTCCGACTGCCCGGGAACTGAGCACCGCCGGGGCACGACTACTAGGTCGTGAGGTGTGATGAGTGCCGGGAGCAGGTGTCGGCGCGGCTGGACGATGAGGGCGATCCGGCGCTGAGCGCTGCGGTGGACGCCCATCTGGCGTCGTGCGCGGGGTGCCGGCAGTGGCAGGACAGCGCCGCGCGCGTGACGCGGCTGGCGCGGATGTCGGTGGCGTCGGCCACCCCGGACGTGTCCGGGGCCGTGCTGGCGCGGGCGCCACGACCGCGCCGACATGCCGTGCGACAGGTGTTGCGGGCGGTGCTGGCACTGCTGGCGGTGGGCCAGGTCGTGCTCGGTCTGACGCACATCGAGGGCATCCCCGGGCTGACCGGGCACGCGCCGGGCGCGAGCGGGGCTCCGGCGCACTTCACGCACGAGTTCGCCGCGTTCACCATCGCGGTCGGCATCGGGTTCGCCTGGATCGCCTGGCGCACCAGCCGGGCGCCCGGGCTGGTGCCGACGCTGGCCACCTTCGTGGTGCTGCTGACCGCGCTGGAGGCGGTGGACCTGGCACGGGGCGTGGTCGATCCCTCGCGGCTGGTGTCGCACACCCTGGTGCAGGCGGGGCTCGTCGTCGTGCTGCTGCTGAGCAGCAGGCGGCTCGGCGGCGACGGCTTCGCTCCCCGGCTGCGGCGGGCCCCTGCCGAGCGGGCCACAGCTGATGGCCTCGACGACCGGGACGAGTCCGGCGAGGACGGGCTGCGTCCGAGTGCACGTCATGACGCGGCCTGAGCCGACGGCCTCGCGGTGGCGCGGACTGCTGCGAGCGGTGCTGGTGTGCCTGGTGATGGGCACGGTCGCGCTCACGGCCGCGCCGTCGGCGGCCGCGCACGCCGAGCTGGTCGGCACCGAGCCCGGCGACGGCGACCGCCTCACCACCTCGCCACGGCAGGTCACGCTGGACTTCACCGAGAAGGTGCTGCCGGTTCGCGACGGCATCGAGCTGCTCGACGCCGCGGGCGATGTGGTCACGACTCCGGAACCGCGAGTCGACGGCAGCTCGCTGACCGTGCCGCTGCCCGAGCTGGACAAGGGCGGCTACGTGCTGAGCTGGCGGGTCGTCTCGCGGGACACCCATCCGATCTCGGGCGCGTTCAGCTTCGGCGTCCGGGCCGATCCGGTCGACGCCGCCGGGTTCGCGCCCGAGGCCACTGTCGCGAGCGCCAGTCCGGCGATCTCGGTGCTGCGGTGGCTGGGGTTCGCCGGGCTGGCGCTGCTGCTGGGCGGATCGGCGTTCCTGCTGCTGTGCTGGCCCGCCGGCCGGGCGCTGCCCGCAGTGCGCCGCCTGGTCTGGGCTGGATGGGCCGTCGTCGTGGTCGCGGCGGTGGCGGCGATCCCGGTACAGGGCGCCTACGTCGCGGGCGACGCGCTCACACCGGGGGTGCTGGCGGACGCGCTGGCGAGCCAGTTCGGCATCCTGCACCTGGTACGGCTCACGGTGCTGGCGCTGGTGGTGCCGGTGCTGCGCCGGACGCTGCGGCCGGACGAGCCGCCGAGCTGGCGGCTGGCCGCGCCCGGTGGCGTGCTGGCCGCCGCGGTGGCGGCGACGTTCGCCGGGACCGGGCACTCAGCCGCCGGGATCTGGCCACCGCTCGCGATCGTCAGCGACACCGTGCATCTGAGCGCTGTCGCCCTCTGGGTGGGCGGGCTGGTGTTGCTGGCGGTCCACGCGCTGCGCCCCCGCCACGTCGACGGCCTCGGCGGTGGGCTGGTGCGGTTCTCCCGGCTGGCGACCGCGGTCGTGGCCACCCTCGTCGTGACCGGCACGTTCCAGGCCTGGCGCACCGTCGGCTCGCTCGACGCGCTCGGCACCACCTCCTACGGCAGGCTGCTGCTGGTCAAGCTCGCGCTGGTGGCGGTGGTGTTCGCGATCGGCGGGCTGTCGCTGCTCGCGGTCCGGCGCACCCGCGTCACCCGGCTGCGGCGGACCGTACCGGTCGAGGCCGGCGTGGCGGCGGTGATCCTCGCCGTCACCGCAGCCCTGGTGATCACCCCACCCGCCCGCCAGTCCGGGGCCGCGCCGACGGGCGGGCCGCAGTCCGAGGTGCTCGCGCTACCCGAAGGCGGCAGCTCCGTCCACGTCAGACTCATGCCCGCCGTGGCCGGCGCGAACATGCTGCACATCTCCGTCACCGGCGGCGACGGCGTCCCGCGCGACGTCGCCGAGCTGACCGCCCAGGCCAGCCTGCCCGGCCGCGACCTCGGGCCGTTCGACGTCCACGTCATCGACCACGGCAGCCACTTCGTCGGTCACGTCGCCCTGCCCTATCCCGGTGCGTGGCGTTTCGACCTCACCGTCCGCACCTCGGACATCGACGCCTACGTCGTGTCCACCACCCTGCGCGTCGGCACCGGCCCGCGCTGACCCCGAGAAGAGAAGGAGTATCCCGTTGTCCCGTTGGAAATCCCGGCTGACTGCCGTGCTCGCCGGTGTCGCCGTGCTGGCGATGCTCGGTGCCGTCCCGGCGGCCGCGCACGTCACCGTCAACCCCGAGACCGCCCTGAAGGGCGACTACGCCAAGCTCACCTTCCGGATGCCGAACGAGACCGACAACGCCAGCACCACCAAGCTGGAAGTGGCCTTCCCGACCGAGCACCCGCTGTCCTCGGTCAGCGTCAAACCGCACCCCGGCTGGAGCTACGAGATCGAGACCGAGAAGCTCGACCAGCCGATCGACCAGGGTGAGGGTGAGGAGCCGCTCACCGAGACCGTCCGCACCATCACCTGGACCGCCGAAGACAAGGCCTCGGCGATCGCGCCCGGCGAGTTCGACGAGTTCGAGGTCAGCGCCGGGCCGCTCCCGTCCAACACCGACGAGATGACGTTCAAGGCCATCCAGACCTACGACAACGGCGAGGTCGTCCGCTGGATCGAGGTCGCCGCACCCGGGGCCGGGGAGCCCGAGTACCCGGCGCCGGTGCTCAGTCTCACCTCCCCCGGCGGCGAGCAGCAGGCCGCCCCGGTCGCGGCGCAGACCGACACCGGGCAACCGGCATCGGCGACCGCCGCGCTGGTGCTGTCGATCATCGCGCTGGTGCTCGGCGGTGCGGGACTGGCAACCGGACTGCTGGCCCGCCGTCACCGCTCGTGATGAGCTGATCACTGGCCCGGCGGTACCTCCGCCGCTTCCCGCTCACCGAACATGCGAACGACGGCATCGTGCGGCGTGTGAGAAGGGGCGGTCATGGACCATTCGGAGCACCTGGTCCACGGAAGCTGGCTACCGGCCTGGCTGCGGGCGCTGTGGGTGATCGCCTTCGGCGTCGTCGCCCTGGTGCATCTCCGGCACGCCAGGACCATGCCCGGCGAGTACCGCCTCTGGCATGCCGGGCACGTGCTGATGGGCGCCGCGATGGCGTACATGTACCTGTCGGCCAGCCTGGTCCCACCGGCGGCGGCGGTGGCGCTGTTCGCCACCGCCGCCGTCGCGGGACTCGGCGTCGGCGCGTACTTCCGGCTGGACACCGGCCGGTTCAACCCGCTGTGGCTGCTCGCCGCCGCCGAGATGGCGGTGATGGTGTACATGTTCCTGCCGATGGGCCTGCGATCGCTGCCGGTCAGCGTCGTGCTCGCCGCCTACCTCGCCGGGATCGGGCTGCTGTGGACGGTCGGCTGGTGGGACCGCCACTACCGAACGGGTCGCCCGGTCCCGACGCTGCGCGCCAGCCTCGTCACCATGACCGCGGGCATGGCCTACATGCTGCTCGCCATGTAGCGCGGCGCTCGTTGTCACCCGATCTAGTGAAGTAAGATCTCCTCCGTGCCTGCTCAGCCTGCCGACGACACCGACATCACGGCGCTCGCGCTAGCCGCGCGCGACGGCGACCGGGCGGCGTCGGAGCGGTTCATCGCCGCGACCCAGCGCGACGTGTGGCGCTTCCTGGCGCACCTGGACAGTCCCGCCACCGCCGACGACCTGACCCAGGAAACCTACCTGCGGGCGCTACGCGGGCTGCACACGTTCTCGGCGCGCGCCTCGGCGCGCGCCTGGCTGCTCGCCATCGCCCGGCGGGTCGTCATCGACCAGATCCGGCGCGCGTCGGCGCGTCGCCGGCATACCGCGACCGGCGACGCGGCGACGATCGAGCCGCCGCAACCGGCCGGACTGCCGGGCTTCGACGAAGGCATCGCGCTCGCCGACCTCATCTCCCGACTCGACCCCGACCGTCGCGAGGCGTTCGTGCTCACCCAGGTCAACCGGCTGTCCTACGCCGAGGCAGCCGAGGTCTGCGACTGTCCGATCGGCACCGTCCGGTCCCGCGTCGCCCGCGCCCGCGACGACCTGATCACGTTCCTCGCCGAGGCCGAGGGACCGGGCGGAAGCCGCACGTCGACCGGCTAGAGCAGGTCGAGCGTCCAGTTCTGTCCTACGAGGTCGTGGCCGAAGCTGTGGTGCGGCTCCTCGTCGACCAGCGTGAACCCGAACGCCTGGTAGATCTTGCGCGCGGACACGAGGACG
Source organism: Actinophytocola sp. (assembly GCA_009377395.1). Lineage (GTDB taxonomy): Bacteria > Actinomycetota > Actinomycetes > Mycobacteriales > Pseudonocardiaceae > Haloechinothrix_A. The sequence goes on from WHUB01000016.1 coordinate 18,976, forward strand.
TCGTTGGTCCACAGCGTGATCCGCCGGTAGCCGGTCTCGCGGGCGAACCGGAGGCACTCGCCGACGAGCCGGGAGCCGACACCGAGACCGCGCGCGGCCGGGGTAACCAGCAGAATCCGCAGCTTGGCGACCCCTGGCTCGTCGCCCGCGACGCAGCAGACGCACCCGGCGCGCTCGCCGTCGACCTCCGCGATCCACCCGGCTTCCCGGGCGGGGTCATGGTCGACAGCGAAGTCGGCGACGATCCTGGCGACCAGCGCCTCGAACGAGGTGTCCCAGCCGAACTGCCGGTCGTAGACCTCGCCGTGGGCCATCACCACCCAGCCGAGGTCGCCGGGACGGTCGGCCCGGCGCACGACGACTCGGCTGTCCCGCATGACACCTCCTACTACCACGACTGTTTCAGTGGAGTTAGGCTACTCCTCATGCCCGATGCGACGCCAGCACCGTCGGCGCGGCAGGCTGAGCTGCTGGAGGCCGCCTACCGCTACGCGCTCGACCACGGCCTGAGCGATCTCTCGCTGCGTCCGCTGGCCGCCGCCATCGGGTCCAGCCCCCGCGTGCTGATGTTCCTGTTCGGCAGCAAAGACGAACTGGTGCGGGCGTTGCTGGCGCGAGCGCGCACCGACGAGCTCGCGTTCTTGGACCGGGTTCGCCACGACGCGCCGATCGGCCTGGCTCCGGCGGTGGAGCGGGTCTGGGCCTGGCTGGTCGCCGCCGAGCACCGCCCGCTGCTGACGCTGTGGGCGGAGGCCTACGCCCGTTCGCTGGTCGAGCCCGACGGCGCGTGGGCCGGGTTCGCCCACGCGACCGTGGCCGACTGGCTGGCCGTGCTGGCCGCCTGCCAGCCCGAGTCCGAACGCGACACCGAGGCGGGCGAGGCGCGGCGCACGCTGGCGCTGGCGGTGCTGCGGGGCGCGCTGCTGGATCTACTCGCCACCGGCGATGCCGACCGGGTCACCGCCGCCGTCCGGCATCACCTCAGCTGACCGCCGCTCGCCTCGGCCGCCGCGCGGGGTGACCGGCCTCGCCGCCCCACAGCTCCGGCGTGCCTTCGCCCTCGACGTAGTCCAGCTCCCGGCCGAGGAAGCCGGCCATCCGCTGCGCGGCGAGCCGGATCGCCTCCCGCTGTGTGGCGTCGAGACCGGGCGCCAGCCGCGTCTCGACCCGGACGGTGGTCGGCTGGACGACGCGCTTCCACAGCCCGGCGTTGGTGCGGTCGACGATCACCCGCGCCCAGAACGGGTCGTCGCTCTCAGCATGCGGATGCGCGTCTGCCACCGGGAAGGTCAGCGTGGGGTAGGTCAGCACGACCTCGTCGTAGACGGGCAGCAGGAACGCGGTCTCCGGCCGGGTAGTGCGGTTCGGCATCGACGGGTCGAACCACAACGTGGTGCCGTCGACCTCGATCCGCGCCAGGTCGTCGCCGATGTCGGCGAGCGCGGCGCGGGTGTCGGCCACCGTCAGCGACGACCAGCGGGTGAAGTCCTTGACCGTCGCAGGGCCATGTCCCGCGAAGAACCGCCGCACCAGCTCTGCCAGCGCCTCGTCCCGGTCGCGCTGCCTGGTCGGCGGCACGACCTCGTCGACGAGCGCATAGGAGTGCTGCGTGCCCTTCACCGGACCCGAGCAGATCAGCCCGCGCAGCTCGGCGAGCAGCAGGACGTGCCCGAGCTGTGAGCCGGGCTCGGGCAGGCCGTCGCGCTCGGCGAACTCGGCGCCGATCTCCTTGCGGGTCAGGAAGTTCCGGCTGCGGAGCAGCTTGGGCAGCAGGTCGAATGCCCGGCGCAGCGGCGGAGTGTCGTCCAGCCCGAGCTGCCGATGCCGCGCGGCCATGGACCGCTCCACCCGCTGCGAGGTCAGCGCGAGAATCCAGCGGAGGTCGTCCGGCGCGACGAAGTGCCAGGTCGGCCGCAGGATGTGGGTGCGGAGGATGTCGCCCCGGTCGAGCGCGGCCCGCACCGCGTCGTACGTCGCCTCCCGGCTGCGCAGGCCGAGGGAGAAGAACGCGTGGTCGCGCTCCTGCGACTGCACGCAGGTGAGCAGCCGGACGGCGTCGCGGGCACGCGGCAGCGGCGCGGAGGTCAGCCGCTGGGTCGCCAGTCGGCTGCGCAGGACACGGTCACGATGCCAGCTCATGCCTGTCATCTTGCCGCAGCGCACCGACAGTTACGGGCCGACGACGATGACGTGCAGTTGTCTCGGCCCGTGCACGCCCTCCACCCGGTTCAGCTCGATGTCGCTGGTGGCCGACGGGCCGCTGATCCAGGTCTGCGGGCGGAGCGGATCGAGCCAGGCGACGGCCTCCGGCACCCCGGCGACAATCTGGTCCTCTCGGACGACGCAGACGTGCCGGTCGGGCACCAGGCTGAGCGCGCGGCGGCCCTGACCCGGGCCGTGGTCGAGCACGATGGTGCCGGTAACGGCGATACCGACCGCGGCGGCGGTGACCACGGCGTCCACGGTGTCCAGTTCGGACGGTGAGAAGTCGTCGATGAGCGCGTCGTCCACCAGGTACGGCAGGTCGTCCGGCACGACGACCCGGCGCGCGTCGCCGAGCGCGGCGCGGATGGTCGCGGCGACCTCGGCCGCCGCGCAGCGGGTGACGGTGGCGCGGTAGTCGGCCACCCGCGCCACGAACAGCTCCACGCCGCCGCCACTTTCATGCGGCCTCCGCGTGGCGCGCGGCAAGCCGCGCCAATGCCATGGCGTCGGCCAGCATGGTGCCCGATGATTCGGACCTGCAAGCAGTCCTCATGGTTCGCGGACGCATGCCTCGGCATCATCCCATGCCGCCCGCGACTCGGCCGGCTCGTACCGGCGGACGTCGTGGGTGGCGCGCACCAGCGCCCGCATCGCGGCCAGGTCGGGCAGGTCCGCGCCGAGCGCGCGCGCCTGCACCAGCGCGTTGCCCAGCGCGGCGGCCTCGCCCGGTCCCGCGAGGACGGGCACGCCGCAGGCGTCGGCGGTGAGCTGGCTCAGCAGCTCGTTGCGGGTGCCGCCGCCGACGATGTGCACCACGTCGACCGGCCGCCCGGACAGCTCCGCCGCCTGCCGGAGGGTCCGGCGGTAGGCCAGCGCGAGGCTGTCGAGGATGCAGCGGACCGTGGCGGCCGGGGTGTCGGGCGGCCGCTGTCCGGTCGCGCGGCAGACGGCCGCGATCCGGGCGGTCATGTCGCCGGGCGGCAGGAACTCGGGTGCGTTGATGTCGACGACGGCGCGCAAGCCCGGCTCGGCCGCGGCGTCGCGCAGCACGTCGGCGAGCTCGACCGGGGTGCCGTTGGCCTGCCAGGTGCGCAGCGTCTCCGAGAGCACCCACAGCCCCATCACGTTGCGCAGGAACCGGATCGTGCCGTCCACCCCCGTCTCGTTGGTGAAGTTCGCGCGCATCGCGTCGCCGGTCAGCACCGGCCGGTCGAGTTCGACCCCGGCCAGCGACCAGGTGCCCGACGAGATGAAGGCGAAGTTCGCGCCCGGCTCGGCCGGGGTGCCCACCAGCGCGGACGCGGTGTCGTGCGAGCCGACCACGACGACCGGGCACTCCGGCAGGCCGCTCTCAGCGGCGATTCGCGGCCGTATCGGGCCGATGATGTCGCCGGTGTCGCGCAGTGGCGGCAGCAGCCGGGGCGGGATGTCGAGCCGCTTCGCGATGTCGGCGGCCCAGGTTCCGGCGCGGACGTCGTAGAGCTGGGTGGTGGAGGCGACGGTGCGCTCAACGCCGACGCTGCCGGTCAGCCAGTACGCGAGCAGGTCCGGGACGAGCAGCAGCCGCTCTGCGACGCGGAACCGCTCGGTGTCGCGTTCGGACACGAGCTGGTAGAGGGTGTTGAACGGTAGCTGCTGCAGCCCGGTGACGTCGTAGAGCTCCTGGTCGGGCACGGTCTCGCGGACCAGATCGGCGATGCCGTCGGTGCGGGAGTCGCGGTGGTGCACCGGGTTGGCGAGCAGCGCGCCGGTTCCGTCGAGCAGGCCGTAGTCCACGCCCCAGGAGTCGATGCCGACCGCCGCGACGTCTCCCGCTGCGGCGATGCCGGTCAGCGTCCCCTGGTAGAGGGCGAGGATGTCCCAGTACAGCGTCGGGCCGAGGCGCATCGGCCCGTTGCCGAAGCGGTGCACCTCGTCGAGGCTGAGCTGCCCCGGCCCGACGGTGGCGGCCATGACCCGGCCGCTGCTGCCGCCGAGATCGACTGCGGCGACGCGGAGGCTCATGTCATCTCCAGCTCTGTGACCTTCGCCGAAGCCATCCCGCGGTTGCGCTGCTCGCGCCGGTGAGACCGCTGTCGGCGCCACCCCTCGCACGCTCGCGGCGACCCCGCCACCGGTCGGCGAAGCTCCCAACCGCTCATCGCAAGAACCCCGCGGCGACACCGGAATCGACCGGGATGTGCAGCCCGGTGGTGTTGGCGAGGTCGCCGCCGGTGAGCACGAACACCGCCGCGGCGACGTGCTCCGGCAGCACCTCCTTCTTGAGCAGCGTGCGCTGGGCGTAGTACTCGCCCAGCTTCTCCTCGGGCACGCCGTAGACGGCGGCGCGCTTGGCGCCCCAGCCGCCGGCGAAGATGCCGGAACCACGGACCACGCCGTCGGGGTTGACGCCGTTGACGCGGATGCCGTGCTCGCCGAGCTCGGCGGCCAGCAGCCGCACCTGGTGTGCCTGGTCGGCCTTGGCCGCGCCGTAGGCGACGTTGTTCGGTCCGGCGAACACGGCGTTCTTGCTGGAGATGTAGACGATGTCGCCGCCCATGCCCTGCGAGATCATCGCCCGCGCCGCCGCCTGTGACATCAGGAACGAGCCCTTCGCCATGACGTCGTGCTGGACGTCCCAGTCGGCCTCGGTGGTCTCGAGCAGCGGCTTGGAGATCGACAGGCCCGCGTTGTTGACGACCAGGTCGACGCCGCCGAAGGCAAGCGCGGCGGCGTCCACGGCGGCACTGACCGCGCCGGCGTCGGTAACGTCGGCGGTGACCGCGATCGCGGCGTCGGTGCCGCCGATGCCCTCGGCCACCGCCCGCGCTCCGGCCGCGTCGCGGTCGGCGACGACGACGCAGGCGCCCTCGGCGGCCAGCCGTTCCGCGGTGGCCTTGCCGATGCCCGATCCCGCCCCGGTGACCAGCGCGATCCGGCCCGCGAGCGGTTTGGGCGCGAGCCGACGCCGCAGCTTGGCCTCTTCGAGCGCCCAGTACTCGATGCGGAACTTCTCGCGTTCATCGATCGGCGCGTATGCGGACACCGCCTCGGCACCGCGCATCACGTTGATCGCGTTGACATAGAACTCGCCCGCCACGCGGGCGGTCTGCTTGTCCTTGCCGAAGGAGAACATTCCGACGCCGGGCACCAACACGATCGCCGGGTCGGCACCTCGCATCGGCGGCGAGTCCGAAGTGGCGTGACGCCGGTAGTAGGCGGCGTAGTCCTCCCGATAGGCCTGGTGCAGCTCCGTCAGCCGGGCCACGACGTCCTCGACCGGCGCATCGGCGGGCAGGTCCACGACCAGCGGCCGCACCTTGGTGCGCAGGAAGTGGTCGGGGCACGAGGTTCCCAGCGCCGCCAGCGGATGAAGCTTCTCGCGGGCCAGGAAGTCCAGCACGACATCGCTGTCGGTGTAGTGGCCGACCTGCCGGTGGTCGGTCGAGGCGAGCCCCCGGATCACCGGCGCGAGCGCGGCCGCCTTCGCGTGCCGTTCCGCCTCGGGCAGCGGCTCGAACCCCGCCACGACGGAGCCGAACGGCTCTGACCTGCCGCGCTCGGCGAGGAACCGCTCGGCGGTGCGGATGATCTCCAGCGAGTTCCGCTCGCATTCCTCGGACGTCGCTCCCCACGCGGTGATGCCGTGGCCGCCGAGGATCACGCCGATGGCCTCCGGATGTGCGGCCGCGATGGCGGCGATGTCGAGCCCGAGCTGGAAACCGGGCCTGCGCCACGGGACCCACACCACCCGGTCGCCGAAGCACTCCTTGGTCAGGTTCTCGCCGTCGGCGGCGGTGGCCAGCGCGATGCCGGAGTCGGGGTGCAGATGGTCGACGTGCGGGGCGTCGACCAGGCCGTGCATCGCGGTGTCGATCGACGGCGCCGCGCCGCCCTTGCCGTGCAGGCAGTAGTCGAACGCGGCGACCATCTCGTCCTCGCGCTCCACGCCCGGGTAGACGTCGATGAGCGCGCGGAGCCGGTCGAGCCGCAAAACCGCGAGGCCCGCCTCGGTGAGCGTGCCGAGGTCGCCGCCGGATCCCTTGACCCACAACAGCTCGACCGGCTCGGCGGTCACCGGGTCGGTCTCGCTGCCCTTGGCCGAGGCGTTTCCCCCGGCGTAGTTGGTGTTGCGAGGATCGGAGCCGAGCCGGTTGCCACGGGCGAGCAACTCGGCGACGGGGTTCGTGGTCATGTTCTCAGTCATCCCCTCAGGACCTAGATGAAAGGTTTCATCCAGTCGAGCGCGACCCTACTATGACCCGTGTCAGCGGGTCAACGACCATGGGAGCGGCCGGCCTGCGCTATCGTGGCGCCAGGTCAGCGAGACGTTTCAAGGAGTGGCGCATGACAATCCGGGCGGCCAGCGTGAAGGACGTCGCCGCGCGCGCCGGAGTGTCGCTGGGCACGGTGTCCAACGTGCTGAACCGCCCCGACCGGGTCAGCGTCCAGACCAAGGCCAGGGTCGAGGCGGCGATGGCCGAGCTCGGTTTCGTGCGCAACGAGTCGGCGCGGCAGCTGCGCGCCGGCCGCAGCAGCGCGCTCGCCTATGTCATGCTCGACGGGTCCAACCCGTTTTTCGCCGACGTCGCGCACGGCATCGAACAGGCGGCCGAGGCGCAGGACCTGTCGCTGTTCACCTGCAACAGCAACAACCGCGCCGAGCGCGAGACGGTGTATCTGAACCGGCTGGAAGAGCAGCGGGTGCAGGGCATCCTGATCACGCCGGTCAATCCAGACGCCGAGGCGCTGGACGAGCTGCCCCGGCGCGGCACGCCGGTGGTGATCGTCGACCGGACGCGCGGCGGCAACACGCACTGCTCGGTCGCCGTCGACGACGTCCTCGGCGGTGAGCTGGCGGCCAGGCACCTGATCGAGCTGGGTCATCGGCACATCGCCTACATCGGTGGCCCGGACCCGCTCGGCCAGGTGCGCGACCGGCGACGCGGCGCGCACAAGGCGTTGGCCGACGCCGGTCTCGGGCCGGAACACCTCGTCGACATCGGAACGGAGGCCCTCACCGTCGACGAGGGGCGCAAGGCGGGGGAACGCCTCGTGGGCCGCCCCGCGAGCAGCCGTCCCACGGCGGCGTTCTGCGCCAACGACCTGCTCGCGCTCGGCCTGCTGCAACAGTGCGTGGCGCTGCGCATGAGCATTCCGGACGACCTCGCGATCGTCGGCTATGACGACATCGACTTCGCCGCGGCGGCCGCCGTCCCGCTCACCTCGGTGCGGCAACCACGGCGCGAGCTGGGCCGCCGGGCCGCTGAGCTGCTGCTCGCCGAGGCGACCGATCCCCAGCACGAGCACGAGCAGGTCGTCTTCACCCCGGAGCTGGTCGTCCGAGGCTCGACGCGGTAGCGCCACCGTGTAGCTGCGACCATATCAACAGCAAGGCTGCGACCAGATTAACGCTCGAGTAGCGACCAAATTAACACGCAGATCGGTAACACGCGGAACGCTCAGTGGCGCAGCCTCGATCGGACAGTGACTCGCCAGGCAGCCGAGTTCGACCCGACCGAGTTCGTCGCGGGCGCGGAGCGGCTCATCATCGACGAGGTTCAGCGCGTGCCCGAGCTGTTGCTGGCGATCAAGGAGACCGTCGACTCCGATCCACGGCCAGGACGATTCCTGTTGACGGGGCCGGCTCGGGTCCTTGGCCTGCGCGGCTTGCCGGACGCGTTGCCCGGCCGGATGGAGACCATCGAACTGTGGCCACTGTCGCAAGGCGAGATCGACTCGGCTCCGGACGGCTTCGTCGACGCCATCTTCGCGCAGGGGCCTGCGTTCCACCACACGTCGGCAGAGACCAGAAACAGCTACATCGACCGGATCGTCCGTGGCGGCTTTCCCGAGGCGACCGCACGTACGCAGCGCCGACGCGAGCGATTTTTCGACTCGTACGTCGCCGACGTCATCAACCGTGACGTGATCCAGCTTTCCGAGATCGAGCGCGGACCCGAGATGCACGCTCTGACCCGCCTCATCGCGGCGAGGTCCGGCCAGCTTCTCGTGCTGGGCACCCTCGGAAACGTACTGGGCCTCCCTCACCCCACCGTCAAGCGCTACGTGGGGTGGCTCGAAGAAGTGTTCCTGCTCAAACGTATTCCGCCGTGGTCGCGAAACCTCAGCACCCGTGCGGTCGGGACGCCCAAGGTCGCGATGGTCGCTCGGGAATCGCCGCCAACCTGCTCGGGCTCGACGCGAGCAGGCTTCGGCAACCGTCGAGTCCACTCGGTCCCCTTCTCGAGGGCTTCGTGGCAATGGGGATCGCACGCCAGCTGACGTGGTGCGAGCAACGCGTTGATCTTTACCACTACCGAACCAAAGACAAGGTCGAAGTCGACATCGTACTGGAGAACCGCCGAGGCGAAGTGGTAGCGATCGACGTCAAGGCCGCGTCAACGGTGCGTGGTGAGGACTTCCGGGGGATCCGTCACCTTGCCGACCGTATCGGCGACGACCTCGTAGCCGGCATCGTCCTCTACACCGGCGAGCAGACACTTCCCTTCGGGCCACGTTTCCGCGTGATACCCGTGGGCGCAGTGTGGGAAACCGCCGCAGACTCGGCCAGCTGAGGCGCGCTACGCGTTCGCGTCGAGGAGCTCGGTCATCGCGAGGTGTCCGGCATGCAGACCGTCGGTGATGACGACCGGGTCGGCTTCCATGCGTCCGACCCGAGGCGTGTCAGGGCCGGGGCGGACGGCCAGCATCGCCGGGGTGAGGGCCAGGTCGGTGCTGTGGGTCGTCAGGCGCTGGGCCACGGCGGCGGATCGGGTGCCGCGGGCGAGGAACGGCTCGCGGGCGCCGGGGGCGGTTCGGCGTAGCCAGGCGCCGGTGATGGCGCGGAGCACCGCCGAGTCGGCGGCCAGATCGCCGGACTTCCGTGAGCTGAGCACCAGCAGATGGGTCGCTCCCGCCGCGAGCGGCGTGTCCAGCGGGATGGCCTCGGCGACGCCGGCGTCGATGTAGCGGGCTCCTGCCAGGTGGACCGGCTTTCCGGCGAGCAGCGGCAGCGACGCACTCGCCCGCAGCGCACGATGCAGGGACTGCTTGTCGCCGATGTGGCGGTGCAGGTCGACGGCGAGGCCGGTGTCGGCGTCGGTCGCCACCGGATGGATGCTGACGGGGCTGGCGAGGATATGGGCCGCGTCGAGCCCGAGGGTGCGATCGTAGAACTCGCCGATCAGCCACTCGAGGTCGACGAGCGGACGACGGCGGATCGGGTTGGACAGCCGCGAGAACGGCGCGAACGAGGCGGGGTCCGTCCAGGCTTTCATGCCGGTGCTGATGTCGCCGCTGAGCAACCACGCCGCCGTCAGCGCACCCGACGACGCCCCGTAGACGGCGTCGAACGCGGACAGGAACCGCCGCTCGTTCAGTGCGAGCGCCATGCCGCCGGAGATGACGCCCCGGTTGCCGCCGCCCTCGATCGAGAGCACGACGCGATGGGGGTCGGAGCGCTGGCCCGGCTGGCTGTCGGTCGCGAGCCGTTCGCGCAGCACCGCGAGCACGGGATGCTCGGTCGCGTCACCGTTGCCGGCCATGATCACCTCGGCGCCACGACGGCGACACCGCTCGCGCTGGCGGCGTCCGCGAGCCGCTGGTCGTACGTGATCATCACGTCCACGTCTTGCTGCAACATCAGCGCGGTCGCCAGGTGAATGGCGTCAAGCGACCGCAACTCCGGCGTCGGTATCCGGCTCGCCGACTCCATCACCGCCGCGGTCACATCGACAAGCCCGACCCGTTCCAGCGCGATGTCGATTCGCGGCAGCAGTCCGGCCTGACTTCGCAGTGCGGCACGGCGTGCCTCAAGCGTCAGGAGCCTGCTGGAAATATGCCCGGTCTCCGGTCGCGCGGAAATGTAACTCCAGAGCGCGTCCGACTCCTGCTCCTGCCACACCAGCTTGACGAACGCCGAGGTGTCGAGATAGATCACCAGCGTTCCGAGTCCCGCATCTCGTCGAGCACCTCGCTCAACGGCTGCCCGTCGTCCGGCATCGGTTGCGGCGGACCGAGGTCCACGAGACTCGACGTGGCGGGCTGGTACTGACCGACGGCTTCCAGCCGTTCGAGCGCTGAGCCGGCGTGTTCGGCGGGCACCAAGTACGCCACCAGCCTGCCTCGATCGGTCACCGCCACACGTTCGCCGCTCTTGGCCAGCGCGACATACCGGGAGGCATGCTGTCGCAGCTCGCGAATTCCCACCGCATCCATGGCACAAATGTAGCACATGAAGTGCTACCTGGACTGCCTCAACCCGGCACGACGGAGTCGCCGTTGTGCGCGAGCGGCACCGTGACCGGCTCTCCCGCGGCGGCATCGGACTGGAACGTGACCACGTAGTCGCGGTCGTCGATGTCCACCACGGCGACGAAGTTGCGGAAGTCCGGCCCGAACAGCTTGCGCCACCACACCGGCCTCGGCTCGACGCCGCGACGCCGCGCCCACCGGCTCACCGCCCGCGTCACCCCCGGCGACCAGGTGATCCGGAAGGCCCACTCCGCGACCCGCTGGATGGTGTTGTGCACCGGCGAGCACGTCACCTGCCACACCCGGGGCGACTCCTGCTCATCGAAGGTCGCCTCCGCGACGTAGCTGTGGTGGACGTCGCCGGAGAGCACGCTGACCGTCGCCGGTGGCCGCGTGGTGCGCTCGCCGTTGCCGATGGCGCGCAGCAGGGCGGTCAGGCGGTCGAACGAGGTGCGGAACGCCGCCCAGTGCTCGAGGTCGATCGCGCGGCGCACCCGCTCGGCCAGCCAGCCACGCGCCCCGCCACGGTCGCACGCCCGCTCGTTGACCGACTCCAGCTCGTGGACCGCATGCGGCAGCAGCCACGGCAGCGACGACCCGATCAGCAGGTGCTCGTAGTCGCCGCTGGTCGCGTCCTCGATCCAGGCGAACTCGTCGTCGGACACCATGAGCCGCTGCCCGTCGAGGATGCGACCGGACCGGGTGTCGATCACCACCAGCCGCACCGAGCCGACATCGCGGCGGTAGCTCCACCGCATCGACTTCGTGCCGCCGACCTCGGCGTCGGCACGGTCGGCGAACTCGTGCAGCACGTCGTAGGCGTCGCCGGTCTCGCCTACCCGCCGGACCTCGGCCAGCGTCGGGTCGGCGGCGAGGTCGTCCGGCGTCAGGTTGCCGAGGTGCTGGTAGAGCCAGTACGCCATCAGCGAGCCGCGAATCCGCTCCGGCCACCACGACGACCGCGCCATGTCGCGTCGCCATGCCGCCGACGTGTTCCAGTCGTCGATCACGTCATGGTCGTCGAAGATCATCGACGTCGACACGGTGGACATCAGCCAGCGGATCTCGGGGTCGGCCCAGGTCTCCCGGTAGAGATAGGTGCATTCCTCGAAGTCGGCGACGCCGATCCCGGGCGGTTTCCCGGTGTCGCGGCGCTGCTTGATCCAGTCGCGCACGCGGGGCGACGTCTCGTCGGCGTATACCTGGTCACCGAGCAGCAGCAGCACGTCCGGCCACTGCGCGTGCGGCTGTTCCGCCATCCGCTCGGCGTAGGCGTTGAGCGCGTCGTCGCCGACCCGGCGTCGCTGCCGGGCGGTCAGCGGCGCGGCAAAGCGGCAGGAACCGAACACCATCCGCAGCCGCGAACCCTGGTCGGCCGCGTGGGTACGGATCCGGCTCGCCGGGAACGGCGAGTCCGGCAGCGGCCACACGGTGACGCCGTCGAGCGTGACCGTGTACGGCCTCGACTCCCCCGGCGTCAGCCCGGTGACGACGACCAGCCCGTAGTGGTGCCCGCCGACGCAGAACGTGCGCGAGCCACTGCCCAGCACCTCGACTCTGCACGGCCGGTCGGTCTCCACCCAGATCGTCGCCGACGTCGCATCGACGTGCCGTAATACAGGTCCCAGGATCAGCTGTGGTTCATTCATCACATTTCGGCGATCAGTTCGGGGGTGAGCCGTCGGTGCTGGCCATCATGTCACGGCCGACCGCACGCCGAACCGATCCGCCTGCCAGACGCCGGAAGCCAGCACATCGCGCAGCTCCTGCACGGCGTCCCAGACGTCGACGTAACGCAGGTACAGCGGGGCGAACCCGAAGCGCATCACATCGGGCTCCCGGAAGTCGCCGATCACGCCGCGTTCGATCAGCGCCCGCACGATGCGGTATCCCTCCTGGTGCCGCAGCGCGATCTGGCTGCCGCGCTGCTCCGGGTCCCGCGGCGAGGCGACCTCGATGCCGTGCCCGGCGCACTCTCGCTCGGCCAGCTCCAGGAACAGGCTGGTCAGCGCGACGCTCTTGGCGCGGAGCCGATCGAGGTCGACCCGGTTCCAGATGTCGAGGCTGCTCTCGAGCGGCGCGTAGGCCAGTATCGGCGGCGAGCCGACCAGGAACCGGGAGACGCCCGGCGCGGGCTGGTAGTCGACGTCGAACGCGAACGGGTCGGCGTGCCCGTGCCAGCCGGACAACGGCTGCCGGGCGCTGTCCTGATGGCGCCGGGCGGCGAACAGGAACGCCGGCGAGCCCGGACCGCCGTTGACGTACTTGTAGGTGCAGCCGACCGCGAAGTCGGCGTCGCAGTCGCCGAGGCGCACCGGCAGCGCGCCCACGCTGTGGCAGACGTCCCAGATCATCAGCGCGCCCGCGCGGTGCACCCGCTCGGTCACCCGCGCCATGTCGCGCAGCCGTCCGGTGCGGTAGTCGACGTGGCCGAGCACGACCACCGCGACGTCGTCGTCCAACGCCTCGCCAAGGTCTTGGCCGTCGTCGAGCAGCCGTCGCCGGTGGCTGCCCGCGGCGCCTTCGATGATGTAGAGGTCGGTCGGGAAGCCGCCCGCCTCCGACACCACGGTCGTGCGGTCCGGCCGCAGCCGCAGCGCCGCGCTGAGCACCTTGAACAGGTTGATCGACGTCGAGTCGCAGACCACGACCTCGTCCGGCTCGGCGCCGACCAGCGGGGCAAGCCGCGCCCCGAGCGTGCGCGGCTTGTCGAACCAGCCGGCGTCGTTCCAGCTGCGAATCAGCCCGTCGCCCCATTCGACGTCGACCACCTCGCGCACCCGGTCGCGCGCCGCGCGCGGCAGCGGGCCGAGCGAGTTGCCGTCGAGGTAGATCGTGCCCTCCGGCAGTGCGAACTCCGCCCGCAGCGGCGCGAGCGGATCATGCCTGTCCAGCTCGGCGCAGTCCGAGCGTTCGATCGGGGCGGCCATGGTTTCTCCTTTCCGGGAGCGGATAGGCTCCCCCTCATGTCCGACCGACTCTATTTCCGCCAGCTGCTGTCCGGCCGTGACTTCGCCGTCGGCGACCCCGTCGCCACCCAAATGCTCAACTTCGCGTATCTGATCGGCGACACCGAGACGCGGGAGGCCGTCATCGTCGACCCGGCCTACGCCGTCGGCGACCTGCTCGACACGCTCGCCGCGGACGACATGCGACTGGTCGGCGTGCTCGGCACCCACCACCACCCCGACCACGTCGGCGGCAGCATGATGGGCTTCGAGCTGCCGGGACTGGCCGAGCTGCTGGCGCGCGAGCAGGTTCCGGTGCACGTCAACCGCGAGGAGCTGGACTGGGTGCGGCGCGTCACGGGCGTGTCGGAGACCGATCTCACCGGGCACGACCACGACGACGCGATCGAGGTCGGCGCCATCACGATCCGCACCCTGCACACGCCCGGGCACACGCCGGGCAGCCAGTGCTTCCTCATCGGCGACCGGCTCGTCGCGGGCGACACGCTGTTCCTCGACGGCTGCGGCCGGACCGACTTCCCCGGCGGCGACGCCGAGGCGATGTATCACAGCCTGCACCAGCTCGCGGGCCTGCCGAACGATCCGGTCGTGTACCCGGGGCACCAGTACTCGAAGGACCCGTCGGCGCCGCTGTCCTCGGTGCGGGAGAACAACGTCGTGTTCCGTCCCCGGTCGCTGCAGGAATGGCAGCAGATGTTCGGCGCCTGACTCACCTCCCGTCGGTGAACGCCACGACCTGCTGGAACGTCGGCCGGTTCTGGTAGTCGATGTCCCGCACCCCCACGACACCCGCCGTCGTCGAGCGGATGCTGTCGACGCTCTTGTCGTAGCTGAGCTGCCCGACCGGGACGCCGCCCTGCTGCTGCCGCATCCGCTCGACGGCCGCCGCGAGCGAGTCCCGCAGCACCGCGCGGCACCGTTCGGCGGAACCGTCGCCGCAGTAGGAGCGATGCCACGCCGGCACCTGGGCGCCGAACAGCTGCCGAAGGTCCGCGCTGACGTAGCTGTACCAGGGACTGACCCAGGTCGAGCCCAGGCCGTGGCGCGGGTGGTCGTCCAGCGGCTGCGGCAGCTCGTCGACCAGGCCGCCGAGCCCGCCGCGCAGCACGTCCTCGGCGACGCTGTCGGCGCCGGACTGCCACCACTCGTCGAAGATCGCGATCGCGGCCTGGTGTGAGTACGCGCCGTCGCGGTCGCGGTCCACCCGGTGGGCGCCGTCGGCGAGCCACGCCCGCAACAGCTCCCTCGCCTTGGCCGTGGCCGGGTCGTCGCCGATGGCGCGCAGCAGGTGCGGCAGCGTGTAGAACGCCCGCACGTCCACCGTCGCCGCGTCCTGCACCGCCGCGGTCAGCGACTCCGGCGTGACGTCGCCGCCCCGCACCATCGGCGCGATGCGGTCGGACAGCGCCAGGCTGCGGTGCACGCTGCCGTAGCCCCACTGGTCGTCGGCCGCCGCGAGGTCCCGCGCCTGCTTGTTGTTCCAGTTGACGAGGTACCCGGACGGCGGGTTGATCTGGCGCGCGTGCCGCGCGAACGGCAGGAAACCCTGCCAGTCGTACCGGCTGTCGCCCCAGCGCGGCAGGTCGAACTCGACCCCGTCGGCGCGGCGAGGTAGCAGTCCGGAGCCGAAGTGGGCGATGTCGGAGTCGTCGGCGTAGAACCAGTTGAAGGTGTAGTCGATGCCACTCATGGCGTGCTGGAACGACTCCGCGTCGTGCGTGAAGTGCGGGTTGTTCGCACGCATGAAGCCGATCGCCGAGTCCACCTCGTGGTTGTAGGTGCTGCGTTGCGAGACGACGGCGACCGGCTCACCGTCCACTGTGGTGCGTTGCTGCACGACGCCGTGGTGGGTGCGCAGCACGAGGAACTTGAGTTGTTGTGGCGGCTCGGGTGCGCTGGCGTTGGGCAGCGTGGTCTCGGTGTGGATGCGCTTGTCCATCGGCACGCACCGGCCGTCGCGCAGGTACGCCTCGGAATCCACCGTCGGCTTGGAGCCGTCCATCTCGCACAGTCGTTCCACGACGGTGTCGACGTTGTCGAGGTTGGAGCTGGTCGCCGACCAGGAGTAGTCGGCGCCGCGTCCGATCTGGACGAACAGGTGCGTGCCGGCGAACGCGACGCCACGGGCCTTGATGTTGGGACCTTCGAGCACCTGCTCGGTCCACAGCTGCGGCGCGAAGTAGCCGGTCTGCGGGCCGAACACCGCGGTGGGGTGACCGGAGCGGGTGTGATCGCCCGAGACGAGGGCGGCGTTGCTCATGTTCTCGCCCGCCTGGTTCAGGTCGAGCGTGCCGAACGGGGTGTCCAGCTGCGCGGGGCCGCTGGGGATCGGCGACTCGCCGCTCACGATCGCCCCGGAGCCCGGTGCCGTCGCGGCGGGGTGCAGGTCGGGCAGTGCCACGCCCGGCAGCGACGGGTCGAGGTCGGCGTCGCCGCCGTACGGGAAGCTCCGTTCGACGGTGGTCGGCGTCTCCGGGTTCTCCTTGTTGCGCAGGTCGTCGTAGACCTGCTGGGCTTCGGCGTCACCGAACTTCTCTCGCAGTTGCTGGAACCACCGCGCGTTGCCGGCCTCGGCGCCGCCGCCCTTGCCGAAGATGCCGCCGACGAGCGAGGCGACGTAGACGACGTCCGCCCGCGTCCATTCGGTCGGCTTCTTCTGCAGCGCCGCGTACTCGACCGGGCAGTCGGGTCCGGCGGGCAACAGCCCGGGGCACATCTTCTGCTGCGCGGCGTTGATGCCCGCGATGAACGCGTCGGCGATGTGGAGCAGCCGTTGTCCCTCCTCGCCGTAGCGCGCGGCGGCCGCGACCATCTGCTGCCCCGCCTCCTCGGGCGTGTACGGCGCGAGCCGGAGCTGCTGCTGGTCCATGGCGATGTTGTCGTCGGTCGCGCCGAGGAACTCCGCCGAGCGGGCCGCACCGGCGTGGCGGAGCACGTCCATCAGGAACATCCGGTCCAGCGTGCCGGAGTACCCGGCGCCCCAGGCGACGTCCTCGTCGGTCTTGCCCTCCACGTGCGGCACCCCGTAGCTGTCCCAGGTGATCGTCAGACCGTGTCGCTCGGGGAACGTCTGCTGCGGCCGGGACCACTCGCTTTCCGGCGGGGTGGTGAAGGTCTCCGGCTTGTAGAACTCGGTGAGGTCCGCGTCGGCGATCTGCTTCCGGTTGAGCTTGTTCAGCGCGTCGTAGCCCTCGAGCTGGTTGGCGAAGTTGCGCGGCGTGTCGGCGTCGGCCTGGCGGCCCAGCGGGTCGTTGGCGACGACCTCGGCCAGCGTCGCCGGTGTGGTCGTGCCCGCCTGTCCTGGCGGCAGGATGTTGAGAACCATGCCGTAGTCGTCGGCGGGATCGGCCGCGGGCGAGGCGTGGGCGGCGACGCCGATGACGGAACCGGTGACGATGAGCAGTGAAGCGGCGAGAACGGCCAGCAGTCGAGACGTACGCACAGCTCCTCCTTGAGCAATTTTCATGTTCTAACGAGCTGCGGTGCGGTGAGTGACGGTCTCGGCCGTTTCGACGTGCCAGTGGTACCACTGGCGGGCTCATTTCGTTTCGACCACGCTGGGCGTCGCTGTTGCTGCGTAGTGTGGGCGCCGAGGCTGGTTTCCCGGCCCGTCCCCTCGGTATCGTCCCTACTGCAGGAGGTCAGCGGATGACCGAACCGGACAACCTGTCCCAGCGCGTCGACGCGCTCGAGGACCAGGGCAAGGAGCTACGCGAGCAGGTCGCGACGGCGCGCACCGACGCCGCAGCCGCCCGCACGCTCGCAGCGGCCGCCGACCGTGACGTGTCCGAGGTGCGCGCCGAGCTGCGTGCCCACACCGCATCGCTGAACGCGCTGCGGGAAACGCAGATCGAACAGGGCCAGGTGCTGAACCAGCACAGCCGGATTCTCGACGAGCACGGCCGGGTCCTCGGCACCCTAAAGACGGGCGTGGCCCGCATTCTGGAGCTGCTCACCGAGGAGCGAGGCTCTCGACGTAGCTCGCGTACGGCGTCAGACCTTGCGGCCGGCCAGGGCGTCACGCACCTTGTCGATCATCCCCGCGCCGGGGTCGAGGATCAGGTTGGCGGGCGGACGGTCCGGTACCCCGGGATGTGGCCGGGTCGGCGCGGAGTCCTTCGCCACGATCACCTTCTTGCCCAGGTCCCGCAGCTCGGCCTCGGAGCAGTGCGAGCGCAGCGCGGGCAACAGGTCACGTTCCTCGTCGTTGATGTGGTGGCGCACGTCCTCGATCAGCCGCGTCATCAGCTCGTCGAAGCGTGGGTCGGACGGCTCGACCGGTTCCAGCTCCTTCATCAGCCGTTCCGCCTCGGCGTGTTCGGCGATCTCGTGCTCGACGATCTCGTCGCCGTTGTCGAGGCGGTCACGCGCAACCGGATAGACGAACTGCTCCTCGGCCACCGAGTGCCGCACCAGGTCCGCGATCGCGTGGTCGAGGAGCTCCTTCTGGTAGGCCGCAGAGTGGTTGTGCCGTTCGAGCTCGCTGAACACGCGCTCGAGGTCGCGGTGGTCCTGAACGATGGCGTGGATCAGGTCCTCGGCCGACTGCCGCGTGGTGCCCATGCCGCCTCCTGTCGTGACGTCTCCGCACCGGCATACCCGGTGCCGCGACGCCCGACACCTCGGCGCAGGTTCGCCGCGACGGCGATCTCACGCGGCGATGTCGGGTGCCCGGTCTGCCCGCAGACCCAGCGCGGCGCGGGCCGAGGCGGTGAGCACGGCAGGCACCCGCTCCCCCGGCCGCCCGGCGCGCAACGGCACGACCATGGCCAGGCGCGCCAGGCGATGAGCGGTGAACTGGTCACAGCAGGCGAGACCGTCGATG
The DNA here is from genome assembly GCA_009377395.1 of Actinophytocola sp. Lineage (GTDB taxonomy): Bacteria > Actinomycetota > Actinomycetes > Mycobacteriales > Pseudonocardiaceae > Haloechinothrix_A. The sequence goes on from WHUB01000016.1 coordinate 37,210, forward strand.
AACAGGTCGGGCTCACAGCTACAGGTGATCTCCGCGCGGCCGAGACCGACCGCACGCAGGGTGGCGCGTTCCCGGTGGTTGAGGTCGACGGTCCGCTCTGCCATGACATGCTCGCTAGGTCGTTTCGGATTTCGATGTGATACGTCCCACTTTCCGGGACATAGCTGGAACCCGCCAGACCCAGATTCGCCCGTCTTTCGGGGTGCCAGTTCGTCGTTCCCGCCGCCGGAGGCAGAACACAGCGGCGGGAACGACGAACACGGCGTCCCGAACGTGGGACACGACGGAATCAGACGTAGTCGGCGTACTTGTCGAGGTAGCGGACGGGCTTGGAGAGAGCGTCGCGGCGGAACGGGTCGCCCAGCTCGCGGGTGCACATGATCTCCAGCACCGTGGTCTTGCCCTCGGTCAGCTGCGCGTCGACGGCCCGCTCCAGAGCGGGACCGACCGCGTCCAGCTTGTCGACGACCACGCCCTCCGCGCCCATCGCCTGCGCGATCCCGGCGAAGCTCGGGTTGTCCAGCTCGCCTGCGACGAACCGGCGGTTGTAGAAGTCGACCTGGTTCTTCTTCTCCGCGCCCCACTGCCGGTTGTGGAACACCACGGCGGTGACCGGGATGTCGTGTCGCACGGCGGTGAGGATCTCGCCCATGCTCATCGCCCAGGCGCCGTCGCCGGCGTAGGCGATCGCGGGCCGCTCCGGCGCGGCCGCCTTGGCGCCGATGATCGTCGGCAGCGCGTAGCCGCAGTTGCCCCAGCTCATCGCGGCGAACATGCTGCGGGGCCGCTCGAAGCGCAGGTAGCTGTTGGCCACCGAGTTGATGTTGCCGATGTCGGTGGACACCATGACGTCGGCGGGCATGGCCTTCTCCAGCTCCCGCAGCACCTGCCGGGGATGCAGCCAGTTGCCGTCCTCGCTCTCGGCCTCCTCGATCACGTCGAGGCTGAACGGGTCGCGCTCGTGGCTCCACTCGTCGAGCTCGGCCTCCCACGCCTCCTTCTCGGCCCGGATCGTCTCGGCCCGACGGCTGCGCGAGGCGTCGCAGGCGAGGCTGCGCTCGGCCAGCCGCTCGGTGAGCGCGACCGCCGCCGCCTTGGCGTCGCCGCAGATGCCGACGGAGATCTTCTTGACCAGGCCGAGCATCTTGTGGTCGGCGTCGATCTGGATGATCTTGGCGTTCGTCGGCCAGTAGTCGAGGCCGTGCTGCGGCAGCGTGCCGAACGGCCCGAGCCGCGAGCCCAGCGCGACCACGACGTCGGCCTGCGACAGCAGCTTCATCGCGGCCTTGGATCCCTGGTAGCCGAGCGGGCCGCACCACAGCGGGTGGCTCGCGGGGAACGAGTCGTTGTGCAGGTAGCCGTTGACGACCGGGGCGCCGAGCCGCTCGGCGAGCGCCTGGCACTCGTCGACACCATCGGCCATCACCACGCCGCCGCCGGAGATGATCACCGGGAACTCGGCGCTGGCGAGCAGCTCGGCCGCCTCGTTGAGGCTGCGCTCGCCGCCCGGACCACGGTCGAGCCGGTTCGGCTGCGGAATCTCGGCTTCCAGCTCGCCGTAGAAGTGGTCGCGCGGAATGTTGAGCTGCGTCGGGCCGATCTCGGACATGGCGCGGTCGAACGCCCGCCCGGTCAGCTCCGCCATCCGCTTCGGGTTGTTGACGTGCGCCTGATACTTGGTGAACTCCTGGAACATCGGCAGCTGGTTGGCTTCCTGGAAGCCGCCGAGGCCCAGGCCCATCGTGCCCGCCTCCGGCGTCACCATCACGACCGGACTGTGCGCCCAGTACGCGGCGGCGATGGCGGTGACGCAGTTGCTGATGCCGGGGCCGTTCTGTCCGATCACGACGCCGTGGCGCCCGCTGACCCGCGCGTAGCCGTCGGCCATGTGTGCCGCGCCCTGCTCGTGCACGACCGGAACCAGCCGGATGCCCGCCGGGGCGAAGATGTCCATGGCATCCATGAACGCCGAGCCCATGATGCCGAAGATGTCGGTGACCCCGTTCGCGGCCATGGTCTCAACGAATGCTTCCGAGGGCGTCATCCGCTGCTTGGTCATCGCTGGACTCCTTCGATTTCAAAAATCAAGACGTTCTGTTCGTGTAATCAAGACTGTAGGGCGCAGCGACGGCGACAGTCAACACAAATTCAATGTTCCGGTATGCGTTGTACTGATTTTCGAGACTCTGTAGCATCCGGGACATGGAGACCACCTACCCAGCGACCACCGAGGTCAACGGCGAGACCCCGACGCTGCGGCTGTTCGGGCTGCTCGAACTGATCGCGGGCAAGGACCGGTTCGTCTCGCTGCAGAGCCTGGTCGACGAGACCGGACTGCCGAAGCCGACGGTGCACCGGATGCTGCAACAGCTCGAGACCGCCGGACTGCTGGTCCGCCAGGGCGACAACCGGCAGTACGGCACCGGCGCCCGGTTGCGGCGTCTCTCCGAGAACGTGCTGCTCAACGCCACCCAGCACGGTGCGCGGCACGGCGTGCTGCGCGACCTGGTCGATGAGCTCGGCGAGACCTGCAACGTGACCGCGCTGTCCGGCAACGAGGTGATCTACCTGGACCGGGTGGAGACCCCGGAGCCGCTGCGGTTCGCGCTGCACCCCGGCTCGCGGGTGCCGGTGCACTGCTCGGCCAGCGGCAAGATGCTGCTGTCCCAGTTCAGCCCCGCCCAGCGGCACAAGCTGCTGGCGCACACGCCGTTGCGGCGCTTCACCGACAACACCGTCACCGACCTCGACGCGTTCGAGGCCGAGCTCAAGGACGTCAGGGCACAGGGTTACGCCATCGACAACGAGGAGTTCCTGCCGGGGCTGGTCTGCGCCGCCGTTCTGGTGCCGACCCTGGCGCCCCGGTCGAACATGTGCGTCGCGGTGCAGGCGCCGACCATGCGGCTGTCGCCGGAGAAGGCGGTACGGCTGCTGCCCGCGCTGCGCCGCGCCGCGGCCGCGATGGCCGGGATCGAGGCCGAAGGGGCCGCGCCGTGACGGGCGGCCACCCCGATCGCGAGGTCACCGCACGGGACGTATTCGGCATCGACTCCGACCTTGTCGTGCCCGCGTTCAGCGAGCCGGACGAACACGTGCCCGCCGTCGACGAGAGCTACCGGTTCAACCCCGACGTCACGCTGGCGCTGCTCGCCGGGTTCGGGCACGACCGGCGGGTGCTGGTGCAGGGGCTGCACGGCACCGGCAAGTCCAGCCACATCGAACAGGTCGCGGCCCGGCTGAACTGGCCGTGTGCCCGGATCAACCTCGACGGCCACATCGGACGGACCGACCTGCTCGGTCGCGACGCCGTCGTGCTGCGCGACGGCAAGCAGGTGACCGAGTTCGTGGAGGGCATCCTGCCGTGGGCGTTGCGGCGGCCGGTCGCGCTGATCTTCGACGAGTACGACGCGGGCCGTCCCGACGTCATGTTCGTCATCCAGCGGGTGCTGGAGCGGGACGGCACGCTCAGCCTGCCCGACTCGAACCGGGTGATCCGGCCGCACCCGTACTTCCGGCTGTTCGCCACCGCCAACACCGTCGGCCTCGGCAACCTCAACGGTCTATACCACGGCGTACAGCGGCTCAACCACGCCCAGATCGACCGCTGGAACATCGTCGCGACGCTGAACTATCTGTCCACATCGGACGAGGTCGACATTGTGCGATCCCGGGTGCCTCGACTGGATGCGGCGCTGATCGACGCCATGGTGCGGGTCGCGCAGCTGACCCGGGCCGGGTTCGTCGCCGGGGACGTGTCCACGCTGATGTCGCCGCGCACGGTGATCACCTGGGCGGAAAACGTCGAGGTGTTCGATGACCCGGCGCTCGCGTTCCGGCTGTCGTTCGGCAACAAGTGCGACGAGGCGGAGCAGGCGGTCGTCGCGGAGTATTTCCAGCGGTGCTTCGGCCACGAGCTCGCCGCATGAGCGGTTGGGAGCTGCGCTCGGCCGCGATCCGCGCGCTGTCCGGCGAGCCGGGGGTGCGGCTGCGCGGCAGCGCACTGCACGACGGCGTCCGCACACTGCCGGTGACCGCCCCGCATCTGGTGCCCGGTGACGACGATGACCTGGCAAGTCACCGGGGTGCGGCCGACGGCATGGCGCTGCGGCTGCGCCATTCCGACCTCGGCCTGCACCAGCGGCTTCGGCCAGCCGATGCGCTGCCAGGTTTGGTGTTCGACCTGCTGGAGCAGTTCCGGGCCGAAGCCGCCGCCACGCCCTACCCGGGAGTGCGCGCGAACCTGCGGCACCGATTTCTGCGGTGGAGCCGCGAGTTCGCCGACGCCGGGCTCACCGAGACCGACACCGGGCTGCTGCTCTACACCGCCGCACAGGTCGGCCGGACCACGGTGGTCGGCGACCCGGTGCCCGCCGAGGCCGAGGAGATCATCGAGGCGACCCGATTCGCGCTCGCCGGCCGCATCGGACACGCGCTGCGCGGGCTTCGCCGCGACCGTGACGACCAGCGCCGCTACGCCCGCTCAGCGCTGACCATCGCGGCCGTCGTGGCCGATCTGGCCGCGAGCGCCGAGGAGTCCGATCAGGACTCCGGCCGGGCGACGGCGGGAATGGCGCGGCTGTTCGGCCTGGACGACGCGGACGAGGGCGGCACCGCGACCACCCGCTCCGCCGCGCCGGAAAGCACAGCACACGAGCCGGAGTACCGGGCGTTCACCACGGCCCACGACGTCGAGCAGGACGCGTCGACGGCGGTGCGTGCCGCGCTGCTGGCCGACTACCGGCAGCGACTGGACAACCGCCTCGCAACAGCCGGCATCGCGCTCGGCCCGCTGGTGCGGCAGCTCCAGCGGCTGCTGGCCGGGACCGGCGCCGCCACCGGCTGGCAGCGCGGGCACGAGGCGGGCCACGTCGACGCCGCCCAGCTCACCCGGCTGATCACCACCACCGGCGTGCGCGACGTCTTCCGCGCCGAGACGGCAGAGCCGGACGTGAGCTGTCTCGTCACGCTGCTGATCGACTGCTCGGGGTCGATGCGGGCGCACGCGGAGGCCGTCGCGATGCTGGCCGACGTGCTGGCCCGCGCGCTGGAGCTGGCGGGCGCGAGCTGCGAGATTCTCGGGTTCACCACGCGCGGCTGGCACGGCGGCCGAGCGGTGGCCGACTGGCGCCGGGCGGGCAAACCGGTGCAGCCCGGCAGGCTCACCGAGCTGCGGCACCTGGTGTTCAAGGACGCCGACGTCAGCTATCGCCGGGCCCGGCGGAGCATCGCCACGCTGCTGAAACCGGACCTGTACCGGGAGGGCGTCGCGGGTGAGGCGGTGTGCTGGGCGCAGCGGCGGATGCTGGCGCGGCCGGAGTCGCGCCGGGTGTTGCTGTTCGTCTCGGACGGCATCCCGATGGACACCGCGACCGCGCAGGCCAACGGCAGTCGCTACCTCGACGACCACCTCGGCGAGGTCGTGCTGCGCGCCGAACGGACCGGTGAGCCCGCGCTGGCCGGGATCGGCGCGAACGCCGACCTGAGCCGCCACTTCCGGCACGCCCGCGAGCTGAACCTCACCGGCGGCGTCGGCAACGCCCTGATGCGCCAACTCCTGCGCACAATGGCCGAGACACGCGCATAGGCCCGGGCATGACGCCCGGGCCTATGCGCGACGGTCCTACGGAGTGCCCGCCGGGGTGTGCCGGGCAGGCGCCTCGACCGGGGCCGGCTCGCCGTCCCCGAGGATCAAGTAGCCCATCTCGTCGTCGCTGAGCCTGTTGTTCTCGGTGCGGCGGACGGCATAGAACACCAGGCCGAGCACGACCCACACCACCAGCGCGGTCAACGACTGCGGGCCGAGCAACGCCGGGGAGAACGGCAACACCAGCAGCCCGAGGAACGTCAGGCCGATCGCGGTGCCGAGCAGGCTCAGCGCCAGCTTGGCGGGCGAGCCGTCCGCGCCTGCCGTCCGGAACTTCTTGAACGCCACCAGGCAGGTGTAGGTGTAGGCGATCGTCACGCCCACCGCCGACATGTCGACGACCCACAGCAGTGCCTCGCGGCCGAACCACGGCGCGACCAGGCACAGCGCCGCGGTGAAGGCGATGCCGACCGACGGCGTGCCGTACCTCGGGTGCAGCTTGCCGAACGCCGCCGGCAGCATCCGCGCCCGGCCCATCGCGAACAGCAGCCTGCTCGCCGAGACGTAGAACCCGTTGAGCCCGGTGAAGATGCCCATCGACAGCGCGAGCGCGAGCAGCATGATGCCGATCCCGCCGAACAGGCCGGACACCGCGTCGCCGGTGCCCCAGATCGGCCCGTCCGCGATCAGCTCGGTCCACGGCGTCGCGGACGCTGTCGCCAGGATCATCGCCACGTAGATCCCGGCCGCCGCGATGATCGCCAGCACGATCAGCCGGAACGCCTTGGCAGGCGCGAAGTCGAACTCCTCGGCGGCCTGCGGCACGTTGTCGAACCCGACGTAGGCCCACGGCGCGATCGCGATGATCGCGAGCACCGCCGTCCACGGCGGCACGTCGACCGGGAACGCGGGCGCGGCGTTGCTGAGCTGGCCTTCGGGGTGCAGGAACACGCCGAGCATGATCGCGGCGACCCCGGCCAGCATGACGAGGCAGAAGATGTACTGCAACCGCCCGGACAGGGTCGCGCCGCGGATGTTGAGGAAGGCGAACAGCACCAGCGCGGCGCTGGCGATCAGCACCTCACCGAGGTAGACCTCCCACCCGGCGACCTTATATAGGAGTACCTGTTCGGCTACCTGCGGCAGCACGTAGCGTGCCAATAGCGCGAGCGCCGACGCGTTGAGCGCGACGATGCAGGTGTAGCCGAGGGTGAGGAACCAGCCGCAGAGGAACGCGTGTCGTCTGCCGAAGCCGACGAAGGCGTAGGCGAACTCGCCGCCGGATACCGGGAAGCTGCGGATGAGGAACCCGTAGCTGACGGCGATGACGATCATCATGAGGCCGCCGATGAGGAAGCCGATGATGGCGCCGAGCGGTCCCGCCGTGCCGAGCCAGTCGGTCGGCAGCACGAACGCGCCCCAGCCGACGGCCGAGCCGAGCGCGATCGCCCAGACCCAGCGCGGTTTGAGCGTCTTGGACAGCTGGGCGCGGGGCGGGCTCGCCCCGGCAGAAGTGTGGCTGTTCGGTTGCATATGACCCTCGATCTCCGGGAGCCGCAGGCTCCCTTTCAGTGTGCGGCAGGAACGAGGCGGGGCCTAGTCCGCTGCCGCGGCTTGCAGCGCACTGATCGCGGAGACGGCAACGATGTCGTCGCTGCTGCAACCACGGGAAAGGTCGTTCACCGGCGCGGCGAGTCCTTGCAGGATGGGGCCGTACGCCTTGGCTCCCGCGAGCCGCTCGGTGATCTTGTAGCCGATGTTTCCGGCTGCCAGGTTGGGGAAGATGAACACGTTGGCCCGCCCCGCCACGGGCGAGCCGTTCGCCTTGCTGCGGCCGACCGAGTCGAGCAGCGCGGCGTCGAACTGCAGCTCGCCGTCGATGGCGAGCGTGGGATCCCGTTCGGTCACCAGCGCCGTCGCTTCCCGGACCAGGCCGACACTGCTGTGTTCGGCGCTGCCCTTGGTCGAGAACGACAGCATGGCGACGGCGGGCTCGGTTCCGGTGAGCGTCGCGTAGGTGCGGCTCGTCGCCAGGGCGACCTCGGCCAACTGCGGCGCGTCCGGCTCCGGCAGCACGGCACAGTCGCCGTAGCCGATGAGCCTGCCGTCCGGCAGCGCCATGAGGAAGCTGCTGGTCACACACCGCGCACCTGGTGCGGTGCCCACCACGCGCAGCGCCGCCCGCAACACCTCGGCGGTCGGCCTGCTCGCACCGGCCACGCAGGCGTCGGCGAGCCCGGCGGGCACGGCCGCGACGGCGAGCGCCAGCGGATCGGCGCCGACGCCGGGCAGTTGCTCGGCGAGCACCTCGCCCGCCGTGCCCGCCGCGAGGTCGTCCGGCTCGGCGATGGTGACCTCGTCGAGCCGGACCCCCTCCCGCTCGGCGACCTCCTGCACCCGGTCCACCCGCGCGACGAGCACCGGGGTGACGCCGAGTCCGGCCAGCCGCGCCGCCGCGGTGACGACGCGCGGGTCGTCACCGTCGGCGAGCGCCACCCTGGTTCCCGCCAGCCGCGCGCACCAGCGTGCGACCAGCGCGTCCGGCGTGGTGACCTCCGGTTCGGGTGCGACGGTGGACATGCTCAGCTCGCCGTCCCGATCGCGTCGGCGAGCGGCAGATGGTCCAGCCCGTGCGCCTGCGCGACCGGCGTGTTGGTGAGCCGCCCGCCCAGGGTGTTCAGGCCGGGCGCGAGCACCGGGTCGCCGGCGAGCGCCTGCCGCCAGCCCTTGTCGGCGATGGCTCGCACGTACGGCAGCGTCACGTTGGTGAGCGCGTAGGTCGACGTGTTCGGCACCGCGCCCGGCATGTTGGCCACGCAGTAGAACACCGAGTCGTGCACCCGGTAGGTCGGGTCGTCGTGGGTGGTCGGCCGCGAGTCCTCGAAGCAGCCCCCCTGGTCGATCGAGATGTCGACAAGCACACTGCCCGGCTTCATCCGCGCCACCTGCGCGTTGGACACCAACCGGGGCGCCTTCGCGCCGGGCAGCAGCACCGCGCCGATCACCAGGTCGGCGGCGAGTACCGCGCGTTCGATCTCGAAGCTGTTGGCGGCGACGGTGGTGACGCGGCCGTTGTATCGGCGGTCGATGGCGCGCAGCTTGTCGACGTCGGTGTCGAGCACGGTGACGTCGGCCCAGGATCCGACGGCCATGGCGATCGCGTTCGACCCGGCCACCCCGGCGCCGAGCACGACGACCTTGGCGGGTTCGACGCCAGTGACGCCGCCGAGCAGCAGGCCACGCCCGCCGCCGGTGCGGCGCAGCGCCTCGGCGCCGACCTGCGGCGCGAGACAGCCGGCGACCTCGCTCATCGGGTACAGCAGCGGCAGCGCGCCGCTGGGAAGCTGCACCGTCTCGTAGGCGATGGCGGTGGTCTTGGCGTCGAGCAGCGCGTCGGTGCACTCCCGCGACGCCGCCAGGTGCAGGTAGGTGAACAGCGTCAGATCCTCGCGCAGCCGGTGATACTCCGAGGAGACCGGCTCCTTGACCTTGAGCACCAGTTCGGACTGGCCCCACACCTCGTCGGCCGACTCCAGGATCTTCGCCCCGGCGGCGGTGAACTCGTCGTCGCGAATGGACGATCCGGCGCCGGCGCCGGACTCGATCACGACGTCGTGGCCGTGGCTGGTCAGCTCGTGCACCCCGGGCGGGGTCAGCGCGACGCGGTACTCGTGGTTCTTGACTTCCTTGGGCACGCCGATGCGCATGGCGTTACCTCGCTTTCTCTGTAAGGGGATTCAGGAGCGCAGGTGGGCGTCGACGGCGTCGACGACGGCGGCGACCTTGTGCAGCAGGTCGTCGAGCACGCCCTGGTCGGCGACCAGCGGCGGGGAGAGCATCAGCATGGTGGCGCCCCGGTCGTCGGGGCGGGTGATCAGTCCGACGTCGCGCATGGCGCGTGGCATGACCTCGCCGACGATCTCCTTGCCCTGCTGCTCGGTCAGCGGCCTGCCGGTGTGGCGGTCGGCGACGAACTCGAGCGCGTAGAAGAACCCGGTGCCGCGCCACTCGACCACGCAGCTGCTGGCGTCGCGGATGCGGTCCAGCCCGGCCTGGAAGTGCGGCTCCAGCGCCCGGACGTTGCCGAGAACGTCCTCATCGGACAGTGCCGTCAGGTTGGCGACGGCGACGGCGGTCGAGACCGGGTGCCCGCCCCAGGTGGCGCCGTGGGTGAAGGTGCCGCCCTGCGGCGAGTCGTACAGCCGCTCGACGAGCGGGCGCCGCAGCAGCACGCCACCGAGCGGGGCGTAGCCGGACGTCGAGCCCTTGGCGAAGGTGATCAGGTCGGGCACCACGCCGTACTTGGCGCTGCCGAACCACTCCCCCAGCCTGCCATAGGCGCAGATCACCTCGTCGGCGACGAGCAGGATGCCGTGGCGGTCGCAGATCTCGCGCAGTTTCTGCCAGTAGCCCTCCGGCGGCACGATCGCGCCCCGCGAGTTCTGCACCGGCTCGGCGAAGATCGCGCCGATGGTATCGGCGCCTTCCTCCTCGATGACGGCCTCGATCGCCTGGATGCTGGGCAGTTCGCCGTCGGCGTCCCGGTCTACGAGGGTGTTGGGCACGTGCCGGACGCCGGGCATCAGCGGGCCGAACGGCTCCTTGAACTTCGGGATGCCGGTCACCGCCAACGCGCCGAGCGTCGTGCCGTGGTAGGCCATGTCCCGCGCGATGATCTTGGTGCGCTGCGGCTCGCCCTGACTGCGGTGGTACTGGCGCACGAACTTGACCGCGGACTCGACGGCCTCGGAGCCGGAGTTGACGAAGAACACCGACTCCACATCGCCCGGCGCGTGCCCGGCGATCAGGGTCGCCGCCTCGACCGACGCCGGGTGCGCCGCCGACCAGTTGGTCCAGTACGCCAGCGACTCCATCTGCTTCGCGGCCGCCGCCGGGATGTCGGTGCGGCCGTGGCCGATGTTGACGCAGAACAGGCCGGCGAGCCCGTCGAGGAACGCCCGGCCGGAGTCGTCGTAGACGTAGCAGCCCTCGCCGCGGGTGATGATCGGAAGCGGCTCGTCGCGCCACGCCGCCCCGCGGGTAAAGTGCGGGAACAGGTGTCGCCGGGCGAGCGTCCTGATGTCGCTGGTGGTCACGGGGTCCCTCCGAAGTCGTGGTTCGCCGATCTGAGTGATGCGGACCACTGTGCGGGACGAACAGGACCCATGACAGATCCAGAACGCGGCGTCTTTTTGGGTACCAGTTACCGGTGCAGGACCTGGTGCACCACGGCCGCGAGCTGCTGCACGCCGGGCCGGATCGACTCCAGCGGGATGGCGGCGAACCCGAGCCGGAAGTGGTTGCGGTGGGCGTCGCGCTCGGTGAAGTAGATGTCGCCGCGCTCGATGACGACACCCCTGGCCAGCGCGGCGCGCGCCAGCTCGACGCAGTCCAGTTCGGACGGTCCGGTGACCCAGATGCTGACCCCGCCCGGCGGCGGGTCGACCCGCCACGGCAGCAGCTCGTTGAGCGCGTCGCGCAGCGCGTGCCACTTGCGTTGCAGCTGGGTGCGGCGCCTGCGCACGGTGCGGTGGTACTGGCCGCTGTCGATCAGCAGCGACATCGCCCGCTGGACGTGTCCGGAGGCGTGCCGCACCCGGTAGCGGCGCTGGTTGCGCAGCTCGCGGATCAGCTCGGGCGCCGCGACGAGATAGCCCAGCCGCAGTCCGGGCGCGAGGAACTTCGAGAACGTGCCGAGGTAGATCACCCGGTCGCTGCCGGGCAGCGCCTTCAGCGCCGGGGTGGGGCTGCCCTGGTAGCGGAACTCGCTGTCGTAGTCGTCCTCGATCAGCAGCGTGTCGGACTGCCGGGCCTGCGCCAGCAGTTGTTTGCGGCGCCCGATCGAGAGCGTAACGTTGGTGGGGCTGTGGTGGCTCGGCGTCAGGTGCAGCAGCGAGACGCCGTCCAGCCGGGCGGGCGGGACCAGCCCGGCGCCGTCGATGCCGAACGGCGCGAGCAGCGCCCCGGCCCGGGAGAAGATGTGGCGGGCGTCGAGGTAGCCGGGGTCCTCGACGCCGACGGTGTCGCCCTCGCGCAGCAGGCTGGACGCCAGCAGGTCGAGCCCCTGCTGCGAGCCGAGCGTGATCAGCACCTGGTCGGGCTCGGCCTCGATGCCGCGTGTCGGCAGCACCTCCCGGCACAGCGCGTCCACCAGGTACGGGTCGTCCTCGTCGATGCCGTCGCGCAGGCTGTAGTGCAGGTGTGGCGGTTCGAGCGCCTCCCGCAGCGCGCGGGCCCACGCCAGCCGGGGGAACGACTCGACCTCCACCTGACCCGCGACGAACGGGTACGGGTAGCGGTGCCAGTCGGACACCTTCGCGATCTCCGGGATGCGGGTGTCCGGCCACGGCCGCACCCGGCTCGGCCAGTCGATCACGTCCGGCGATGTCTGCTCGCCCGTCTCGTAGCTGAGATGCGAGAGCATCTCCGGGTTGACGACGAGGCCGCTGCGCGGGCGGGGCTCGACGAAGCCCTCGGCGATCAGCTCCTGGTAGGCGGTGTTGACGGTGTTGCGGGAGATGCCCAGCTCGCGGGACAGCTCACGAGACGACGGCAGCGGCAGCTGCGGGTTGAGCGCGCCGGAGGCGATGGCGTGCTCCAGCGCCTTGCGGAGCTGCTGGTAAAGCGGCTCGGGCGCGTCGCGGTCGAGCGCGATCAGGGTCCGTCCCATGGCGCTCATTCTCTCCCGGAGTGGCCGGGATCACCCAAGGAACGCCAGCGAGACGTAGCCAGCCGCGCCGACGAGCAGGGTGGCGCCGAGCCCGAGCAGCAGCGCGCGTGGTCCGGTGAGCAGCAGCGAGCGCAGCCGCACCGCGCTACCGAGGCCGAACAGCGCCCCTGCCAGCAGCAGCGAGGTCACCGTGTCCGCGACGTCGAGCGCCGGGTCCGGCAGCAGTCCGGTGCTGCGTACCCCGATCATGGCGAGGAAGCCGAGCACGAACAGCGGCACCAGCGGCGGCCTGCGACCGGACGTCTGCCGGCGTTCCGTCACGCTCACGCCCGCCACCAGCGGCGCCAGTAGCACCACCCGGCTCAGCTTGACCACGGCCGCGGTCGCCACCGCCGCCGCGCCCGCGGGCGATGCCGCCGCGACGACCTGGGCGACCTCGTGCACCGACACCCCGGCCCAGGCGCCGAGCGCGACGCCGTGCAGCCCGAGCAGCGGCCCGACCAACGGCACGACGACGATCGCCAGGCTGCCATACAGCGTGACCAGCGCGATCGCGGTGGCGACGTCGGCGTCCCGGCGGCGCACCACGCCCTCCATCGCCGCGATCGCCGACGCGCCGCAGATCGAGAAACCGGTGGCGACCAGGATCGTCAGGCCGCGACTGACGCCGAGCAGCCTGCCGAGGCCGAGGGTGCCGAGGAACGTGACCGCGACGGTGAGCGCGATGGCGACCAGCGTCCCGGTGCCGAGGCCGAGCACCTGGCCGACCGCGAGCTGCAACCCCAGCAGCACCACCCCGGCGCGCAGCATCCGGCGGGTCGCCCATTCCAGCCCCGGCCGGGCAGCCGGTGGCAGCAGCGGCGTGTTGCCGACGAGGACGCCGAGCACGACGGCGACGGTCAGCGCGCTCACCGCGGGCACCACCGCCGCGGCGGCGCTCGCTCCGGCGATCCCGGCACCGGCGAGCAGCAGCCCCGGCAGCAGGCTTCGCGGCGGCGCCTGCGGGGTGACGCGGGTCGTCGGGGCGTCCTCAGTGGTGGTCATGGTTCTCACGGTCCGGCAGCGCGCCGGGCTCCGGTAGCCGCCGGTCGTGCATGAGGTCATACCCTGTGGCTATGAGCGCTGTGCCCGATCTGGAATCACTGCGGTTGCTGGTGCTGGTCGACGAGCTGGGCAGCATGGGCAAGGCCGCCGCCACTCTCGGCATCGCGCAGCCATCGGCGAGCAAGCGGCTCAGCACGCTGGAGCGCAGGCTCGGGCTGGTGCTGGTGGACCGGACCCGGCGCGGCTCGGCGCTGACGCCGTCCGGCCGGGTGGTCTGCGGCTGGGCGCAGCGGGTGCTCGGCGAGCTGGACGGTCTGCTCACCGGCGCGGAGGCGCTGCGCACCCGCCGCGACGCGGAGCTGCGGGTGGCGGCGAGCATGACGATCGCGGAGCACCTGGTTCCGGTGTGGATCGGTGAGCTGCGCAAGAGCGAGCCGGGGCTCTACGTCGGGTTGCGCGTGACCAACTCGGTCAACGTGGGCGAGCTGGTGCGCGACGGCGAGGTCGACGTCGGGTTCGTCGAGTCGCCATCGGCACCCGGTGGGCTGTCGACGAGGCGGGTCGCGACCGACCGGCTGCTGGTGGTGGTCGCGCCCTCGCATCCGTTCGCGCGGCGACGTCGTCCCCTCAGCACGGCCGAGCTGGCGCGGGAGGGCCTGGTGGTGCGCGAGCCGGGGTCGGGCACCCGGGAGACGCTGGAGCAGGCGTTGCACCGCGCGGACGTCGGCGAGCTGACCCCGCTGGTCGAGCTCGGCTCGGCCGCCGCGGTGCGGGGCGCGGTCATCGCGGGCACCGGCCCCGCGGTGATGAGCGAGCTGGCGGTGGCGGCCGACCTGGCCGAGGGCAGGCTGGTCGCGGTCGAGGTGAGCGGCCTCGACCTGCGGCGCACGCTGCGCGCGGTCTGGCCGTCCGGCCGCAAGCTGACCGGGCCCGCCGCCGCGCTGCTCGCCGCCGCCACCCGGCGGGGATGAGGCGAAAAACCTCCGCGCCGACAGTTGACGCGGAATTTTCACCCAGCCGTGTTGTCGCCCATTGGGAGTTATTCTGACAACCTGAGGCAACGCCCGGAACTCGGCCCACAGAATTGCTGCCCTTGTGTCCAGAATGCTCTCCTTATCGAGTCACCGAGTTATCACACCCGATGGGCGGTTCGGGTTACCCGCCACCCGTTCGCACCCGCCGATTTTCGAACCAGTGACCACTTTCGGTAGCAGTAGCGGGCAAATTTGGCCACGGTTCCACCGATTCGAGTGAATGAAATCGATTCATTCGGTTTATTGAATCGCCTCGTCCGGTCTACTGTGGACCACGTCTTTGTGAATTGGCATCACGATCGGCGGACAGACGTCGCACGGGAATCCGCACGTCGGTAGGTTTCGCGTTGGGCAGGAAATCAACGTTGACCCCGGCCCGAATTCGAATTCTCAACAAAGGAGAGTGCACCCACCATGAAGAAGGTTGGATTCGTCGCTGCGACTGCGCTCGGCCTCTCGGTGCTGTTCGGTGGCACCGCCCAGGCTGCGCCCGCCGAGACCACCTCTGACGTCCCGAGTGGCGGCGAGATCACCTACGCGGACGCCTTCAATCAGTTCAACGAAGGCGGTGGCGCTCTAGGCTACGGTGCCGCGTCGCTGGTTTCGAGTGCCTACACCGGCGTCGCTCTGACCCCGGCCCTGGTCGCGGGCTCCTTCAGCGGCTGATAGGAAACGCGACGACGCGGGGCCCCGGGCGATCGCCCGGGGCCCCGCGTCTGTCTGCGCACCGGACCCCGAGACCGGTACGTTGGGGCGCATGGCTGAGATTCCCTCGATCACTCTCAACAACGGCGTCACCATGCCGCAGGTCGGATTCGGCGTGTTCCAGGTCCCGAGCGAGGCGACCCGCGCGGCGGTTGCCAGCGCCCTCGAAGCCGGCTACCGCAGCATCGACACCGCGACCGTCTACGGCAACGAAACCGAGGTCGGCGAGGCCATCGCGCAGTCCGGCGTTCCGCGCGACGAGCTGTTCGTCACCACGAAGCTGTGGAACGCCGACCAGGGTTACGACGAGACGGCCCGCGCGTTCGAGAAGAGCCTGCGCAAGCTCGGCATGGACTACGTCGACCTGTACCTGATCCACTGGCCGCTGCCCGAGGTCGACCGCTACCGCGAGACCTGGCAGGCGTTCGAGAAACTGCACGCCGACGGCAAGATCCGCGCGATCGGCGTCTCCAACTTCCAGCCACACCACCTCGACCGGCTCGCCGAGAGCAGCGACGTCGTGCCCGCGGTGAACCAGATCGAACTGCACCCGTACCTGCAACAGGCCGAGGCGCGTCGCTACCACTCGGAGCACGGCATCGTCACCGAGGCGTGGAGCCCGATCGGGCAGGGCAAGGGTCTGCTGGAGGACCCGTCGATCACCGAGGTGGCAGGCAAGCACGGCCGCACCCCGGCGCAGGTAGTGCTGCGCTGGCACCTGCAACTGGGCAACGTGATCATCCCGAAGTCTGTCACGCCGTCGCGCATCGGGGAGAACCTGGACCTGTTCGGGTTCAGCCTGGATGACGACGACATGGCCACGCTCGGCGCCCTCGACCGGGACGGCCGCATCGGCCCGAACCCCGACGCGTTCAACGTCCACTGAGGACGGTCACGAGCGGGGCGCCCGGCCGCTCAGCGCCGCCGGGCGTCCCGGACATCCGTGAACACCCGTAGGGACCAGCGACAACGCGCCAGACAGCGCAACTTCCCTCGTGACAGCGTGGCCCAGGTCACACCGTCGTGACTCTTTCGTGGCCCTTTCGTAATCTAGCCGCCTCTTGCGGCGTCGGGGCGCAAGACCACCACAGGTTCTCGCGCTCGGACTCGCTGCGAAGGGTGACACTAGGCATGGCCGGTCGACATCGCGCCGCAACCCCGTCCCGTGCGAAGCCGGTCGTCATCGGCGCCATCGCGACCACCGCGATCGCCACGTCGTTCTGGCTCGCCGGCAATGTCAGTGGTGACGCGGCCGACCGGGCGATCACCGCCGCCACGACAACGGGCCCGTCGATCGTGCTGTCCCCGCCGAGCACGACGACCACTCCACCGTCCTCGACGTCGCGCACGCCGCCGACGACGACGCGACGAACCACCACGACAACCACGACGTCCCGGCCTACCACCACGCGGCCGACCACCCGACGCAGCCCGGAACCGACGACGCACACGCACCCGCCGACGCCGACACCGCCACCGCCGCCGACCACGACGTCCCCACCGACGACGACGAAGCCGTGCTCGACGACGCTCGACGGCACCCAGCCGCACGTGGCGCAGATCGGCCACCACCTGCTCGGCAAGTTCGACGTCCAGTACGTGCTGGGCAGGGGGGCGCGGTCGAGCACGAGCGACCATCCGAGCGGACTCGCGCTCGACCTCTTCGTCTCGACGTCGACCGGGAACGCGCTGGCCGATTACGTGCTGCGCAACAAGGCGCGGTTCGGAATGAAGTACGTGATCTGGCGGCAGCGCTACAACGACGGCAGTGGCTGGTCGTACATGGCGGACCGGGGCAGCACGACCGCGAACCACTACGATCACGTGCACGTGTCGTTCTACGCCGACGTCGACGTCGACGTGAGGTGCTGAGATGACAAGATCTATACAGGCGTCTAACGTGAGGGCATGACTCAGTCCGACGAGCACCCTGAGCATGTCGACGTGCTGATCATCGGGGCGGGGCTCTCCGGGGTCGGCGCGGCGTGCCACCTCCGGCGAGCGCTGCCACACAAGACGTTCGCGATCCTCGAGGCGCGCGAGTCGATCGGCGGCACCTGGGACCTGTTCCGCTACCCGGGCATCCGGTCCGATTCGGACATGTTCACGCTCGGCTACCGCTTCAAGCCGTGGCCGGAGCAGGAGGCGATCGCCGACGGCCCGTCGATCCTGCGCTACGTCACCGAGACCGCCCGCGAGTACGGCGTCGACACGGCGATCCGCTACCGGCACCGGGTGGTGCGGGCGGAGTGGTCGAGCGACGACGCGCGCTGGCTGGTCACCGCCGAACGTACCGACACCGGTGAACGCGTCCAGCTGAGCTGCGGGTTCCTGTTCAGTTGCAGCGGCTACTACCGCTACGACCAGGGTTACGCCCCCGAGTTCGCGGGCAGCGACCGGTTCGCCGGGCAGCTCGTGCACCCGCAGCACTGGCCCGACGACCTCGACTACGCCGGCAAGCGCGTCGTCGTGATCGGCAGCGGCGCGACCGCCGTGACGCTGGTGCCCGCCATGGCAGGCGACGCGGCGCACGTGACGATGCTGCAACGCTCGCCGAGCTACATCATCTCCATTCCCGGCAGCGACGCGATCGCCAACGGGCTGCGGCGGTTGCTGCCGGACATGGCGGCGTACCGGCTTACCCGCTGGAAGAACGTGCTGACGCAGGTCGGGATCTTCCAGCTCAGCAGACGGCGTCCGAGGCTGGTGCGGTCGCTGCTGCGGAAGTTCGTGCGGTCGCAGCTACCGGAAGGCTACGACGTCGACACCCACTTCAACCCGCGCTACAACCCGTGGGAGCAGCGGCTCTGTCTGGTGCCGGACGGCGACCTGTTCCGGTCGATCAGCGAGGGCAGCGCGTCCGTCGTCACCGACACCATCGAGACGTTCACCGAGCACGGCGTCCGGCTGGCCTCCGGGGAGGAGTTGGCCGCGGACGTCGTCATCACCGCGACCGGGCTGAACCTGCTGCCGTTCGGTGGCATCGATCTGGTCGTCGACGGCTCGCCGGTCGAACTGCCGGACACGTTGGCGTACAAGGGCGTGATGCTCTCCGGGGTGCCCAACTTCGGCTACGTCATGGGCTACACCAACGCGTCGTGGACGCTCAAGGCCGATCTCGCCTGCGGGTACGTCTGCCGCCTGCTGTCGCATATGGACGCACGCGGCTACGACCAGTGCGTGCCCGAGCGCGAGCACGGCGTCGGCGAGGAGCCGTTCGTCGACCTGGCGGCCGGGTACGTCCTGCGCTCGCTGGACAAGCTGCCCAAGCAAGGCTCGATCGAGCCGTGGAAGCTGCGGATGAACCACCTCCGCGACACGCTGACGCTGCGCTACGCCCCCATCGAGGACCGAGTGCTGCGCTTCAGCACCGCCCACGACCGCACCCCCACCCGCGCGGCATAGCCGCCGGGTGCGTCGTGTCCCACGTCCGGGACGTTGTGTCCTGCGTTCACGCCTGCGAGTTCGGCGTTCGGGGCGCTGTCAGTTGCCGGTGCGGGTGGTGTGGCGGGCGGCGACGGCGGCTTCGTCCGTCGCCGCTGCGGCGGCGCGGGCGTCGGCCTGCCGCTCGACGCGGTAGCGCTCGACCTCCTCCTTGCGGCGGACGTCGTCCCAGCCGAGCACGTCGCCGACCACCTCGGCGGCGTGCGGCGCGGCGGCCGCACCCCGGTCCGGCGTCTCCATGAACACCCGGGCCCGACGCACCAGCACGTCCTCCAGCCGCGACGCGCCCTCGTGCGCGGCCGCGTAGTGCAGCTCGCCCAGCAGATATCCGGGCGCACCGGGCACGGGCTCACCCAGCGACGGCCGGTCCGCGATCAGGTCCAGCAGCTCCGTCGTCAGCGCGCCGTAGCGGCCGAGCAGGTGCTCTATCCACCACTCCGACAGCCCCGACTCGGCCGCCAGCGCCGCCGACTGGTTGCGCAGCGCCGGATAGCCGGTCGCGCCGAGAACCGGCAACCGCTCGGTCGCCGACTCCGGCACCGCACGCCCCACCCGGGAGACCACCGCGTCCACGGCGTCGCGGGCCATGATCCGGTAGGTGGTGTACTTCCCGCCCACCACGGAGAACATCCCGCGCGGACCTTCCAGTACCGCGTGGTCGCGGGACAACGCCGCCGTCGCGTTGCCCTTACCGCTCACCAGCGGCCGCAACCCGGCATAGACACCCACGACGTCCTCATAGGACAAGGGCTTGCGCAGCCAGCGGTTGGCGTGGCCGAGCAGGTAGTCGACGTCGGCCTTGGTGGCGGCCGGGTCGTCGCGGTCGGCGTCCCAGTGGGTGTCGGTGGTGCCCATCAGCCAGTAGTCGAACCAGCGCCGGATGATGAACACGCTGTCGGACGTCTTGGCGATCATCCCGGTGGCGGAGTCGATCCGGTCGCCGGGCACCACGAGATGGATGCCCTTCGCGGCGGTCACCGAGATGGACGACTCCCCCGCCAGCGACTGCACGTCCTCCGCCCACACTCCGGTCGCGCTGACCACGGTGCGCCCCCGCACCGTCGTCTCCTCGCCGCTGTCGGCGTCGCGCACCCGCACGCCGGTCACCCGGCCCGCGTCGGTCATCACCCCGACGACCGGCGCGCGCGTCACGATCCGCGCACCCAGCCGGGCCGCGGTGCGCGCGACGGTCATGGTGTGGCGGGCGTCGTCCACCCGGACGTCGTAATACTGCACGCCGCCGGTGACGTCGGTGCGCAGCGCGGGCATCTCCCGCAGCACGCCGCGCCTGCTCAGGTGCCGGTGCCCGCCGACGCTCCGGGTCCCGGTCAGCCGCAGCAGGTCGTAGAGCAGCACGCCGGAGCCGATGTAGGGCCGCTCCCAGCGGCGGGTGAACGGGAACAGGAACCGCTCCGGCGACACCAGGTGCGGGCACAACCGGTCCACCATCAGGTCGCGCTCGGTCAGCGCCTCCCGCACGAGCGAGAAGTTCAGCTGCTCCAGATACCGCAGCCCGCCGTGGAAGACCTTCCCCGACCGCGACGAGGTCCCGGAGGCGAGATCGTCCTTTTCGAACAGTGCCACCGACAGACCCCGGCTGACGGCGTCGAGCGCGGTGCCGACGCCGGTGACGCCGCCGCCGATCACGATGACGTCGAACTCGCGCGTCGCCGCGTCGGCCAGCGCCTGCGCGCGCTGCGCGGGGTTGAGGCTGCTCCGGTCGGTCATCGGCTGTCCCCCTTCGCCAGCCGCTGCCTGCGGTGCAGCTCGTCGGGCCGGGTGTCGATCCGCTCCGCCTCGGCGTCCGTCAGATACGTCGGCTTGCCGACGGCCAGCGCGCCGGCCAGGATCCGCGCGGCCTTGACCGTCATCTCGGTGACGGCCAACGCCTCGTCGGCACTGGCGGCGAGCACGAAGATGCCGTGGTTGACCAGGTAGATCACCTTCGGTGGCCGGTCGTGCTGCGCGAGATGTCGATGCAGCTCGGTGCGCACCGCCCGCGCCAGCGCCAGCCCGGGGTCGGCGTAGGGCACCAGCACGGTATGCCGCCCCATCACGACGACCTGGTCCGGGAACAGCGCCCCGGCGACCAGCTCGGCCGCCCGGTCGGAGCACAGGATGCCGTTGACCGCCGTCGGGTGGGTGTGCGCGACGACCTCCGCGCCCGCCTCCTCGATGCAGAGCGCGTGCAGCAGCGCCTCCATCGACGGCTTCGGCGCGCCGGAGTCCAGCCTGGCGTCCAGCAGCACCCGGTTCACCTCAGCGTCGTCGGACTCCGCCGAGGCGACCAGCTCGACCAGCGGCGTGGTGCGCACCTCGACGAAGTCCCGGTCGGTGGCGGTGGCCATCTTCGAGCCGCTGGCCTTGACCAGCATCACGCCGTCATCCACGCGCGTGGAGGTGTTGCCCTCGGCCAGCACCACGAGGTCGCGGTCCGGCTCGGCCAGCGTGCGGGTGAGCGTCACGAGGTCGGTCATGACGCGGACTCCTTCCATCTCGTGCGGGCCGCCGCGACCCGGGCGCGGTAGTCGGCGTAGCCCTCGGTGTAGCGGGCGGCGCTGGCTGGGTCGGGTTCGATCACGCCCTCCGGTGCGGTCCACGCCGCGACGTCGACGTCGTGGCCGAGCGCCGTGGCTCCGGCGATCACCGCGCCCCGCGCGCCGGACTCCGGCTGCGGCGCGAGCCGGATCGGGCGACCGAGGACGTCGGCGAAGATCCGCAGCCAGGCCGCGCTGCGGGTGCCGCCGCCGCACATCGCGATGTCGCCGGTCGGCCCGGCGACATCGAAGCAGTGCCGCGCGGCGTAGGCGACCGCCTCGCAGGTCGCCCGCACCAGGTCGGCCTTCGTGCTCTGCACGGTGATGTGGTCGAAACCGGCCCGCGCGCCCGGCTCGACGAACGGCGCCCGCTCCCCCGCGGGCGAGAAGAACGGCAGGCAAGTGACGCCCCGCGCGCCGGGCTCGCTGTCGGCGAGCAGGTCGTCCAGCACGTCGTGGGTCTCGCCCACCAGGTCAAGCACCCAGTCGACGGCGGCGCAGCCCATCATCGCCAGCATCGCCCGCAACCACTGACCCTCGGTGCCGGTGGCGAAGGTGAGTCCGGCCGGTTCGCCGGTGGTGTCGAGCGCGTCGAGCAGCACCTGGCAGGCCAGCGTGGTGCCGACGATGAGGTGGCCCTCGCCCGGGTTGACCACGCCGGAGCCGAGCGCGCAGGCCGGCACGTCGAACGGGCCGGCCGTCACCGGCAGCCCGTCCGGCAGCCCGAGCAGCTCGGCACCCGCACCGGTGAGCGCCCCGATTGGCAGCGGCTCCGCGATCGGCGCCAGCAGGTCGGCACGGGTGGCCAGCCCGCACCAGGCGAGCACATCGTGGTCGTAGCTGCGCGCGTGCGGGTCGAGGAACGGCATCGACGCCTCGGACGCGTCGGTCGCCCGCACCCCGGTGAGCCGCTGCATCACCAGGTCCTTGCAGTAGCCGGCCGTCGCGGCGCGGTCGAGCGACTCCGGCTCGTGCTCGGCCAGCCACGCCAGGATCGGCGCGGGCGCACCGGGAAACAGCGCACTGCCGGTGTGCCGGTAGGTCTTCTCGACGACGTCGTTCTGCTGCCAGCGCCGCAGGATTCCGGACGCGCGAGCGTCCATCCAGGAGATCGCGGGCCGCACCGGGCGGCCGCGCTCGTCGGCCAGCCACACGCCGTCGCCCTGTCCGGTCAGCCCGATGAACTCCGGCCGCTGCCCCGCCTCCGTGACGGCGGCGCGCACCACGGCGGCGACCGAGCGCAGGATCTCGTCCGGGTCCTGCTCGAACCAGCCCTCTGCCGGGTTGCTCATGCCGGTCTGCTGCCGCTGCACCGAGCGCAGCGCGCCGGTCTCGTCGAAGATCGCCGCCTTGGTGACCGTGGTGCCGACGTCGATGCCGAGATACATCAGCCCTCCCGGAGCACGGCCGGGTTGGCGCAGTTGGCCAGCGGCTCGCCCCGCGTCCAGCGTCCCACCTCGGCGGCGCAGATCTTCGCGGCCCGCTCGGCCACTTCCTTGCTGCATCCGGCGATATGCGGCGCCAGCACCAGGTTCGGGGTGCGCAGCAGCCGCGAATCCGGTGGCACCGGCTCGGTGGCGTAGACGTCCAGTCCCGCCGCGGCGAGGTGGCCGTCGTCGAGCGCGTCGCAGAGCGCGTCGTAGTCGAGCACCGCGCCGCGTGCGGTGTTGATGAGCGCGGAACCCTGCTGCATCTGCCGGAACTGTTCGGCGCCGATCATGCCGCGCGTCTCGGCGGTGACCCGCTGGTGCAGGCTGACCACCCGCGACTGCCGCAGCAACGTCGACAGCTCCGGCACCCGGGTAACGCCGGGCTCGACGTCCGCCACGTAGGGGTCGTAGACCAGCACCCGCGCGCCGAACGCGGTCAGCAGCCGGGCGACCCGGCGTCCGATGGCGCCGTAGCCGACCAGCCCGACGGTGGAGCCGTCCAGCTCGAACCCGGCGCTGCGGTACTCGTAGTAGTGCCCGCCCCACTCGCCGCGCGCGAGGTCGGCGTGCCCGGCGACCAGGCTGCGGCAGGTGCTGATGAGCAGCCCGATGGTGAACTCGGCGACCGCGTTGGCGTTGCGGCCGGGCGCGTAGCAGACCGCGACGCCGTGCTCGGTCGCCGCGTCGATGTTGACGTTGACCGGCCCGCCGCGCGAGACGACGACCAGCCGCAGGCCGGGCGTGTTCGCGAAGACCTTCTCGGTGAACGGCGCCAGGTGGGTGACGGCGACCTCGACGCCGGACAGCGCCTCGATGAGGCTGTCCTCGTCGCCGCAGGCCTCGTCCACCTCGGCGACCTGGCCGAACGGCACGCCGGGCCACGGCAGCGGCAGCTCCCGCACCGGGTGGCCCTCGCCCAGCTCGTCGGTGAGCGCGGCGGCGAACAGCCGGGTGAGCACGAAGTCGTCGCCCGAGGCGAGGATCTGGGTCATCGCAACCGCTCCCCCGACTCGGCGTCGAACACGTAGCTGCGGTCCCGGTTCAGGGCGAGCGACACGGACTGGCCGGATTCGAGGTTCCGCCCGGGCGGGGTCTGCGCGACGATCCGCTCGGCGACGCCGGGCAGCTCGACGGTGGCGAGGCCGTACTCGAGCAGCTCCTCGTACACCAGCACGGTGCCGGTGGCGTCGGCAGTCGCGGCGTCGGTGAGCGCGACGTCCTCCGGCCGCACGCCGAGCACCACGGACCCGGCGCCGCCGACCGCGACGGGCAGCGTGGTCTCGTCCGAGACCCGCACCAGCCCGCCCGCGAGCGTGCCCTCGACGGTGTTCATCGGCGGCTCGCCGACGAACTTCGCGACGAACACGTTCGCCGGGTCGTCGTAGACCTCGTCCGGGGTGCCGACCTGCTGCACCACACCGTCGTTCATGACGACGACCCGGTCGGCCAGGCTCAGCGCCTCCTCCTGGTCGTGGGTGACGAGGATGGTGGTGTAGCCCAGCTCCTGTTGCAGATGCCGCAGCTCGCGGCGGGTGGTGTCGCGCTGCGCGGCGTCCAAATGCGACAGCGGCTCGTCGAGCAGCAGCACGTCGGGCTGCCGCACGATCGCCCGTGCCAGCGACACCCGCTGCTTCTGTCCGGACGACAGCCCGGCCGGCCGGGCGTCGAGGATGTCGCCGAGGCCGATGCGGCGGGCGACGTCGGCGACCCGCTCCTTGCGGTTGGCCTTGCCGCGCGCCCGCAGCCCGAACGCGATGTTCTCCGCCACCGTCAGCGGCGGGTACAGCGCGTAGTTCTCGAACGCGACGCCGATGTTGCGCCGCTGCGGCGGCAGCCCGACCATCGACTTCCCGCCGACGCGGATGTCGCCGCCGGTGATGTCCTCCAGCCCGGCGATCATCCGCAGGGTGGTCGACTTGCCGCAGCCCGACGGCCCGAGCAGGCCGACCAGCTCGCCGCTGCCGACGTCGAGGTCGAAGCCACGCACCGCCTGCACCTCGGGACGACCCTTGCTGGTGTACGTCTTCCGCAAACCGTCCAACGCCAAGTCGCTCATGCGCTTGTCCTCTGCTCGTAGTCACTGATCACGCCGACCTTGGCGTTGGACGGCGATGCCGGGTCGAACTCGTAGCCCAGCCATTCCCGCACCAGCCTGCGCGCCAGTTCGATGCCGACGACCCGCTGGCCCAGCGCGATGATCTGGCAGTCGTTGGACAGCACCGACCGCTCGCACGAGTAGCTGTCGTGCACCGTGGTCGCCCGCACGCCGGGCACCTTGTTCGCCGAGATGGCCATGCCGATGCCGGTGCCGCAGATCAGCACCGCCCGGTCGAGGCGGCCGTCCGCGACCGCCTCTCCGACGGCGAGCCCGATCTCCGGGTACGACGTCGTCTCCCCGGCGCCGACGCCGAAGTCCTCGACCAGCTCGACCCTGGGGTCGGCGTCGAGGTCGGCGAGCAGCGTCGCCTTGTACTCGTAGCCGGCGTCGTCCGAGCCGACGCCGATGCGCCACCGCTGGGTACTCACCGCTCACCTCCACAGTCCTCGGCCAGCACCGCGCCGACCGCGGTCGCGCACAACGCGAGCGAGACCGCGCCGGGGTCGGGGGTGCCGATGCTCTTCTCCGCCAGCGGCCGTGCCCGGCCGATGTTCGGCCGCAGCGCGCTGGTGTTCTCCGCCGCCGCGGTGGCGGTCTCGGCCGCCTGCCGCCACGCGTCACCGAGCCCCGCACCCGCCGAGACCTGGCGTTCCAGCGCGTCGACGAACGGCACCAGCGCGTCCAGCAGCGTCTTGTCGCCGACCTTCGCGCCGCCCAGCTCCGCGATGGTGTCGGCGCCCTTACGCAGCGCGGCAGCGACCGCCTGCGGTTCCGGGACCTCGGTGTCACCGACCGCGTCGCCGATGGCGCGCAGCATCGCGCCCCACAGCACGCCGGACGAGCCACCGCCGTTGTCCGCCAGCGCGGCGCCCGCCGCACGCAGCGTGCCGCCGGCCCCCGCATCGGTGGCGTGCGCGGCCTGGCTGGCGGCATGCAGCCCACGCAGCATCCCCCTGCCGTGGTCGCCGTCGCCCGCGACGGCGTCGATGTCGCCGAGGTATGCCTCGTGCTCGGTGACGGTGGCCAGCATCGCGTCCACACTGGACCGCACCGTGACCGCCAGCCGACGGGACTCCGCACTCGCCTCGGCAACCGGCGCCGCTTCCGGCGTCGTCACCGTCTGGGCGGGGGCGGCGGAGGTCGCCGCGCGGGGCGTCATGCCGGAGACATCTCCCCTGCGGAACGCCGGGGTGTCGGCCGGGGCGTCCCACAGCTCGGCCAGCTCGTCGTCGAGCCAGTGCAGCGTGAGCGAGCAGCCCGCCATGTCGAGGCTGGTGACCAGCTCGCCCACCTCCGGCGAGACGACCTGGACCCCGGCGTCGGCAAGCTGTGCGGCCACTTCCTTCCAGACGACGAACAGCTCCTCGTACTTGGTGGCGCCGAGGCCGTTGAGGATCACGCCCGCGCGCCCGTCCGCGTCCGCCGGGCGTTCGACCAGCAGCCGCTCGACCAGCAGCCCGGCCAGCTCGGTCGCGGTGAGTCGTTCGGTGGTGGCCACCCCCGGCTCGCCGTGGATGCCGAGGCCGAGCTCCATCTTGGTCGGGTCGACGGTGAACAGCGGCTCGCTGCG
>WHUB01000016.1:63335-63590 GCA_009377395.1 Actinophytocola sp.
GCCGGGGCCGACCAGCCCGCAGAAGGCCGGGTAGTGCCCCGATCCGCCGCCGACGATGACGCTGGCCTTGCCTTGCACCGGGCCGGACGCGCGCAGCACGCCGGAGGCCTCCGGCACGCGCCGCACGTAGCGCTCGTAGGCGGCCACGAATCCGTCGACCATGTCGTCGCGGAACCGGGCCGGATCGTTGTACAGCCGAGTCATGACGCTCCTTACGACAGCCGGGCGAGCAGGTAGTCGAGCGCGTCGCGGTGG
>WHUB01000170.1:0-449 GCA_009377395.1 Actinophytocola sp.
GACTCGTCACTCGGCCCCAAACACGCCGCGCTACATCCCGCGTAAACGCCACACTGTCTACTTACTTTCGTTCTGCTTAGTAGGGAGCTGGGCACGAGCGGTGGGTAGAGCGGCGTGAGTCTCGCCATTGCCCGTCGGACTGTCTGAGTAGATGGAAGCGAGGTGCAACTAACTTGCTGATCTCGGAAGCCCGATTCAAAGCGCTATTGGAGGGCCGACAGGGACGCTCCCCGCCTTGCACATTCATTGCACACGAGCCAGCAGAGAGCGGCGACCACCGGCAAATGACGAGAATCAGGCAGATGCGAACGCCGAGGTCAGCGGCATAGTGCCTGGCCGGCTCGCCCGAGAGTGATAAGCAGAAGGTTCTGCGTTCATAGGCCAAGCACCGCTAACCTGCTGCTTTCCGATCACCCGCTGAACGGTTTAGGTGGCGCGAAAGGAGTTCG
>WHUB01000170.1:459-1333 GCA_009377395.1 Actinophytocola sp.
CCGGCGCGGTATTTCCACGTACGGCGCTGATACCCATATCCGACGCCCGCAGCGCACTCGTTGAGTGGTTGCAAACCCGGACTCGACCAACGTGCATCGAATGGCGGCCGTACGACGCGTACTAACGAACCCAGACTTACTAACGGATTCATAAGTAGGTCGACTTGATTGGCGTGATCTGGCAAGATCCGTGTATGCGCGATAACGACGGCCGGAAGCTGGATCATCAAACGCTCGAGGTGCTGCGGCTGCGGGCGGTTGAGCAGGTTCAGGCTGGTGCGCATCCTGAGGACGTCGCGCGGGCGTTGGGTTTGCACCGCAAGACCGTGTATGGCTGGCTGGCCAAGTTCCGCGAGGGCGGTACGGAGTCGCTGCAGGCCAAGCCGGTACCGGGTCGGCCACCGAGGCTGTCCGGTAAGCAGATCGCGCGGTTGTACGCGTTGATCGTGGGCCGCGATCCTCGGCAGCTGCACTTCGAGTTCGCGCTGTGGACGCGGGAGATGGTGCGGCAGGTGATCCGTCGCGAGTTCTCGGTGGCGCTGTCGGCGGTGAGCGTGGGTCGGCTGCTGCGCACGATGGGGCTGTCGCCGCAGCGTCCGCTGCACCGGGCCTACCAGCAGAATCCCGAAGCCGTGCAACGCTGGAAAGAGGAGGAATTCCCGGCCATCCGCGCCCAGGCCGCCGCCGAGGGCGCGACGATCTACTTCGAAGACGAAGCCGGCATTCGCTCCGACTACCACTCCGGCACCACCTGGGCGCCGATCGGCAAGACCCCAGTGGTGCGCAACACCGGCGCCCGCTTCTCGGTCAACATGATCTCCGCAGTGTCCGCGCAGGGTGCGCTGCGGTTCAGCGTGCACGAGGGCACCGGGGT
>WHUB01000171.1 GCA_009377395.1 Actinophytocola sp.
TCGAGCAGAACTGGCAGGACCTGCGTCCGAAAAGCCTGATCGACGCCATGGGGGAATGACGCTCGCTGACCATGCCGACCTGCTGTACGACGAGCAAGGCTTGCCGAAGTAATCGTACGTGCGGATATCCCGAGCGGCATACCTGTGAGTCCACAGCGGACTGTCAGTCATCGCTCCCTTCTGGTCAGAACGGCGGTGGCTCGGGCTCGATGAGTGGGTCGGGTTCGCGGGCGTAGGCCCGGCCGTTGGGGCTTCTCCAGGTGATGGTGCCGTCGCGGGTGCGGTGGACAGCCCACGCCGTGTGGGTTTTGAGTCGGTGGTGGCGGCGGCATTCCGTTGCGGCGTTGTCGGCGGTGGTCTGCCCGCGTGGGTACGGGATGATGTGGTCGATGTCGGCCTTGTCGGCGGGCCGGGTGCAGGCGGGGTAGGTGCAGGTGCCGTCGCGCAGCCGGATGTATTCGGCCAGCCGGCCGGAGAAGCGGTAGCGGTTTTCGGCGATCTTCTTCGGATAGCCCCCGTCGTCGACGAGCACGCCGGACCAGACCGATTTGAGGTCGAACGCGAGTTCGCGGATCCGCTCGGCCGGTAACGGCCCGTAGCCGCGCAGCGTGCCGGGCAGGTTATCCAGGCCAAGTAAGGTCTCCGCGGTCAGCGTGACGTAGACGTGGGTGACCACCGAGCGTTGCCGGGTGCCGAGAATGAGGTCGAACAGCACGTCGGCGCGCCGTTCGTCCATCGAGCGTGCGTCGTCGGCGCCGAGGCCACGGGCGAGGGTGTCGATCCGGCTGTAGGCGGCCTGCACCCGCTCGGCCGGGGCGAAGGCGTGCAGCCACGCCATGCCGTCCTCGGCGGGGTGCCGCTCGACCTTCCGGCACCGCGTCGCGAGCCGAGCCCGGGTTTCGGCGCCGTCCGGGTCAACCTGGATCACGGCCGTGCGCGCCAGCCGCGCCACCTGCGACGGTGTCTTGTCGAAGATCTTCGGATAGATCCGGGCCTCGAAGTCCGCGCACTGCGCCAGCGACAGCGGACCGGCGATGTGGGCGAGCCGGCGGGCCTTGCTCTCATCCAGCACCCCGGCCGACAGCGCAGCGAGCGTGCGCGGCAGACGTTCGCACAGCGCCTCGGCCAACGCCAGATCCTGCCCCGAACGCGACAGTGAGACATTGCGGCGCATCGCCAACTCATCCTGCGCCCACTCGTCATCGGCCGCTGCCGTCCGGTAGCGCTGCATCGCCCGCAGCTTCTGTGCCTGCACCATCGCCTGCAACTGATCCGCCGCCGCGATGAACCGGCCCGCATCCACCGCCG
>WHUB01000172.1:0-481 GCA_009377395.1 Actinophytocola sp.
AACTACGCGTCCGCCATGCTGCTTCCGCACCTGGCCGGCGACGACGCCGCCGTGCTCGCGCACGTGGCGACGAACAGGTCGCTGTCCGCGGTGAACGCGCAGCGCAGGTTCGGCTTCGCGGCCGCGTCCACGGACGCCGACGCGGTGGTCGACGACGCGTCGCTCGACGCGGTGTTCATCGTCACCAGGCACAGCTCGCACGCCGACCTGGTCTGCCGCGCGCTGCAGCGCGGCAAGGCGGTGTTCGTGGAGAAGCCGCTCGCGCTCACCACCGGCGAGGTCGACAGGATCCTCGCCGTGGTCGCCGCCACCGGCAACGACCGCCTGATGGTCGGGTTCAACAGGCGGTTCTCGCCGCTGCTCGGCGGGTTGCGTGCGGGATTCGCCGACGCCGGCGGCGGACCCGCCGCGGCGCGCTACCTGGTCAGCGCGGGACGGCTGGACACCGACAGCTGGTACCTCGAGAGCGCCGAGGGCAGCA
>WHUB01000172.1:491-1288 GCA_009377395.1 Actinophytocola sp.
ATCGACACGCTCGGCTGGTGGTTCGGCAGCCGGCCGGTGCAGGCGTACGCGGTCGGCGGCCCAGAACCGGCCGACCGGCACGTGACCCTGCGGTTCCACGACGGCTCGGTCGGCACGGTCGCGTACGTCACCGGCGGCAGCGGCCGGTTCCAGAAGGAGACGCTGGACGCGTCCGGCGGCGGCCGCACCGCCAGGCTGGACGACTTCAGGCGGGCCACGCTGTGGACCGGCCGGCGCCGCGACGTCACCCGGGCGCGAGGCCGGCAGGACAAGGGCCAGCGCGAGGAGCTGCAACGGTTCCTCGCCGCCGTCCGCACCGGCGGGCCGATGCCGGTCCCGCTCGACGACCTGGTCGCGGTCACCAGGGCCACGCTCGTCGCCGAGCTGAGCTTGGCGACCGGCCGCGCGGAACCGGTATGAGCCGGCCCTCGCTGTCCTGGTACGCGCGCCGGCTACGGCGGATGTCGCCGGCCGAGCTGGCCTGGCGGACCGGGGACCAGCTCCGCCGCGTCCGCTGGCGAACCAGGCAGGTGCGTCCCGGTGCCGGCGCCGGCACGCCGCCGCGGCTGGCGCCGGTGCGCCGCTTCGCGGCGGTGCTGCCCGCCGCCGCGGCGGTGCCGGCGGATGCGCACCAGGCGATCGTGCAGACCGCCGACGGGATCATGGCGGGCCGGTTCGAGCTGCTCGGCGTGCCGCGGACGGACCTGCAGGCGCCGGACTGGTTCCGTGACCCGGTGACCGGCACCCGGTCCGACCCGGCCGCGTACGCCTTCAGGATCAACCACAGGTCGGAGGCC
>WHUB01000173.1 GCA_009377395.1 Actinophytocola sp.
ATGTGCAGGGTGTCGCCGTCGACGTGCAGGTCGCCGGAGAGTGTGATGGCCTCGCGGAGCAGGGCGCGGGCTTCGTCGTCGGCGCGGGCGTAGTGCGGGCGGAGCATCCGGGCGAGGGTGGTTTCGGCGTTGTAGGCGGCCATCCGGATCGCGTGGGTGATCAGCTTGCGCTCGTCGTGGAGCAGCCGCGCCTGGGGCCGGATCTGGCGCAGCGGGACGTGGCTGGGGACGTCGCGGGAGGCGGCGCGGGCCTGCGCGAGGTGGGTGCAGGCGGTCTCGACGGCGTTGATCGCGGAGCGGTCGATATCGACACTGCGGGTCTTGCCGGGGCGGCTGAGTGTCGCGGCCGCGGCATCGATCGCGGCCGTCACCGCGGCGTTGGCCTCGACCAGCGCGTGTGTGGCGGCCGTGACCTGGTTCTTCGCGTCCGCTTTGGCGGGGTTGGGCACCAGCCGGTCGCCATCGTCGGCGACGTCGGCGTAGGAGTCCAGCGCGTCGAGGGCGAAGTGTTGGCGGGCGTAGCGGAAGTAGTTCTCCTGCCGCCACCGTCCGGACAGCCGCCAGCACACCTCGGCCGCGGCCAGGTCCTCCCGGGAGGTCACGACCGGGATTTGGGTGCCGTCGGCGGCTTGTTTGTGGATCTGCCGCAGCGACAGCGTGCCCTTCTTCTTGCCGCAGTCGAAGACCACGGTGGTCTCGCCCAACAGGTAGGTGTACTCGCCGCCGGTGGTGGGGTCGGTGAAGGTGTGCTCACCGAACTTGTCGGCGGGTAGCGGGTCGAAGTCGCCTTTGCGGTAGGTGATCAGGTCGAACCCGCCGTCGATGATGGTCTTGAACGCCTTGGGTGACCAGCCGCCCCGGTCGAAGATCAGCGTCACCCGCCGCTCGTCGCCGATCACGGTGCGCAGGTCGGGCAGCAGCCGCACCAACTCGTCGGCCAGGCTCGCCGAGGGCTGCGCGGTCACGACCATGACCGGATCCCCGCATCCGTCTGCGATCCAGGTTTCCGCGGTGGCCCGGGCAGCCATGTGCAGCCGGGCGACGTGGGTTTTCTGCAGGTCGCGGGTGCCGAAGTAGGCGCGCAGGTGCCCGTCGGGGCCAGCAGGAACCCCAAAGCGTCGGGTCTCGCCTTCGCGTGTGCTTGGGCCAGCTCGCGTTGCAGGTCCGCGCCCTTGCCCAGGGTGGCGAGTTCGGTGAGTTTGCGGCGCAGCGTCTTGACCTCCGGCGCCCGGTCCAGCCCCAGCACCCTGCCCAGGCCGGTCGGGTTGACTCGGGTGGCGC
>WHUB01000174.1:0-605 GCA_009377395.1 Actinophytocola sp.
CGCCAACCGACTCGCCGATCTCTCGAAGGCCGGCCA
Source organism: Actinophytocola sp. (assembly GCA_009377395.1). Classification (GTDB taxonomy): domain Bacteria; phylum Actinomycetota; class Actinomycetes; order Mycobacteriales; family Pseudonocardiaceae; genus Haloechinothrix_A. The sequence goes on from WHUB01000174.1 coordinate 37, forward strand.
TGAGCTTGGTGCCGTACTCGGCGATCGAGGCATACGGCGGATGGTCCCGTAGATACTCCAGCGTCGCGACCACAGCTGCCATGCCAGGCGCCCAGCCATTGAACGTGCCGGAATGATTGACCTCGCCAGTGCCGATCCGATGCATCAGATCCTCCCGGCCCGCCAATGCGGACACGGGCACACCGCCTGCGATCGCCTTGCCGTACAGCGCGAGGTCCGGCGTCACCCCGTATCGGCGCACCGCACCCCCAAGGCCCAACCGGAATCCAGAGATGACCTCGTCGAAGATGATTACGATGCCGTACCGCGAGCACAGTCTGCGTACTCGTTCGAGGTAGGCCGGTCCCGGTTCGATCACACCGGAGTTGATCATGATCGGCTCCATGATGACCGCCGCGATCCGCTCGCCCTCACGCTCGAGGACGTCGGCGAGCACGTCCGCGTCGTTCCACGGCAGGACCAGGGTGTCGTCGAGATGAGACGACAGTTGTCCCGCGCTCGCAGCCTCCCAGACACCGTCGCGATCAGTGATCAACACGTTGTCCAGCCAGCCGTGGTAGTGCCCTTCG
>WHUB01000174.1:615-1271 GCA_009377395.1 Actinophytocola sp.
CACGGCAGGCTGCTCACCGCATGGTCGGCGGCCGGCATACTGGGACCATTGATCATCAACGCGGTCGCCGACAGCCAGGAAGCCGCCGGCAAGCACGGCCCCGCCCTCTACCTGCTCTCGCTCTACATCATGGCCGGGCTGCTCGTCATCGGCTTCATCGCCAACGAACTGATCCGGCCCGTCAGCACCAAGTTCCACGAACCCGAGCCCGAACCGGAAGCGACCACGCGATCCGCAAGGAGCACACAATGAGCACAACCCACCAGGCCAAACAAACCAAGCGCACACCCCTACTTGTGCTGGCATGGCTCTGGGTCAGCCTGCCCTTCGCCTACGGCGTGTACCAACTCACACTCGAAGCGGTCAAGCTCTTCCAAGGGTAACGCTGGGGCTACCGATGACGTCGCCTTCGGCGCACGGTGTCGCCGGCTTCGCCGAGTTGGGATTGCGTGCCGAACTGCTGCGCACGGGACTGCCCCGGGTTCGGCTACGAGGAGCCGACGCCGGTCCAGCGGGAGGCTATCCCGCCGCTGCTGTCGGGACACGATCTGCTCGGGCAGGCCGCCACCGGTACCGGTAAGACCGCGGCGTTCGCACTACCTGTCCCGCGTCAAGAAATTGGCAGGGTTTCGGTCGTTTGAAATGTCGGGACGGTC
>WHUB01000175.1 GCA_009377395.1 Actinophytocola sp.
ATGCCGCTCGCTGCGGTGACCGCGGGTGGCATCGTCACGGTCGTAAGAGGGTCGACCACGGCGAGAGCTGGTCGCAAGCTACGGTGACTGATGCTGGCCTTGAGGGATCGATCGAGCAGGTCGACAACGCATATCGGAGTCGCCTCGGCCCCTGTGCCGGCGGTCGTTGGGACGGCGACGAGGGGTTTGGTCGGCTTCTGCGGCTGTCGGCCTTCACCTAGCGGCGTCACGATGTAGTCGTGCAGTGTGCCGGTATTCGTGGTCAGCAGGTTGACCGCCTTGGCCGTGTCGATGGCCGAGCCGCCACCTACCGCCACAAAGCCGTCGCACGAACGGGCGCGTGCGAACTTCACCGCGTCGGCAATGCTCGCGTCGGTCGGCTCGACGGCGACACCGTCGAAGATCTCCGCCTTGACGCCCACCGACTGGGCGGATGTGGCTACGCGGGCCGGTACGCCGTGCTCGGCGACGCTGGCGTCGGTAATGACGAGGACGTTGGATACCCCGAGCTCGTGCAGATCCTCGCCGATCTCGGCGATCGCTCCCAGGCCGAACTTCAAGGAGGGCGCACCAACGGTGAATACCGTCTCCGATGGCGTCTCGAAGTGCGGCATCACTGGCCCCTTACTGCTTCCAGATGGAATAGCCTTTCAGTATGTGGCACCATAGGGATCGGCTGGTGCTGTGTCAACGGTGCGCAGGTGTGAGCACGGTGCGGACTTGTTCGCGCTGAGACCTTGCGACTGCCCGGTGGGCGACGGTCGGTGACGGCTCACGTGTGTCTTGACGGCTGCAGGCACCCTGTGGCACTTTATGGCTCAAGTTGGAATACTATCCCAAGTAATCGCGATGCTGGGTCATTGCGACCGCGTCAGCCCAACAGCCGGGAAACGTGTCCTTCGCGAGGGGAGCGGGTTGCCGTGCCGGACCTGTCCTTCGCCGAGGTCGAGGAGATCCTGCGGTTGGTGCAACGCATCGAGGGCTGCGACGTGACGCTCACCTGGGGTGACCTCAGCGTGCATGTGCACCGAGGTGGCGCCGCGGCCACCCCCACGACAGCCGCGACGACCTCGACCGACGTGCCGGCGCAGCCAGTCGTCGAGCCCGCGCCGCGCGACCAGTCGGCGCCGACGACGAACCCATTTGCCGACGTTCCGGAGCATTGGGTGTCCATCGAGGCTCCCATGGTGGGGACCTTCTACCGCACGTCTGCTCCGGAAGAGCCACCCTTCGTCGAGGTCGGCGACGACGTCGAAC